>NZ_JAWQFO010000003.1:0-222697 GCF_033436665.1 Roseobacter sp. FCG-D35 | reverse complement strand
CCGCCCGGGGGGGGGGGGGCCCCCCCCCCCCCCTGCGCGCTCTCAGAAATCGAGATCATTGTAATGGCGCGGCGGCGGGAATCCCGGAACCTGGTCGGCGAGGATCGACCGGAAGGCCGGGCGCGACTTGATCTTGGCGTACCAGTCCTTGACCACGTCCGAGCGGTTCCAGTCCACATCCGAGATGTAGTCGAGCGACGACAGATGCGCCGCGGCGGCGAAATCCGCCAGCGTCATCGTGTCGCCCGCCAGCCAGCGCCGGTGGTCGAGAAGCCATTGCATGTAGTCGAGGTGATACTTGATCGCCTTGGCCCCGGCCTTGATGCTGGCGCTGTCCGGATAGCCCTGTTTCATCACCTTCTTGTTGACCCGCTCGTAAAGCAGCTTCGAGGTCACCTCGTGATGGAACTTGTCGTCGAACCAGGACACGATCCGGCGCACCTCGAAACGCGCCGCGGGGTCCTTGGGCAACAGCGCCGGCTCCGGTCGCGTCTCCTCGATGTATTCGCAGATCGCCGTGCTCTCGGCCATCATGATCCCGTCGAGCCGCAGCACCGGCACCTTGCCGGCCGGGTTGCGGCGCATGAAGTCCGGATCCTGTTCCCAGTAGCGCTCCTCGACGAGGTCCACCTCGATCTTCTTCTCGGCAAGGCTCAGGCGCACCTTGCGGCAGAAGGGAGAGAGGGGGGCGTGGAACAGGCGGGCCATCAGGTCTTCCGGGGTTGCGTCTCGTCGCCGTCCTCAATGCCCGTTAGCCGCGCCCGTTTCAACTCTCGAAACAGGCCGCGCGCCCGTCCGCGCGAATCGTCGCTGCGCCGTCGGCGATCCCGCGCGCGCGGCGCTGCACGAAATCCGACGGACGCGACGCCGACCGACCCTTGGGATCGGGCAGGATCGCCGCCAGACGTGCGGCCTGCGTAGCCGACAGGTCCGCCGCCGAAACCCCGAAGTAATGTCGTGCCGCCGCATCGACCCCGAAGATGCCTTCGTCGAACTCGGCCACGTTCATGTAGACCTCGACGATCCGGCGCTTGGACCAGACCAGCTCCACGACCGGGGTCAGCAGCGCCTCCAGCAGTTTCCGGGTGTAGGTGCGCCCGTGCCAGAGATAGACGTTCTTGACCACCTGCTGGCTCAGGGTCGAGGCGCCGCGTTCGCCACCGTCCGCGATCGCCGCCTTGATCGCCTTGAGATCGAACCCCCAGTGCGTACAGAAATTGGCATCCTCCGCCGCAACCACGGAGCGCGCCATCACAGGCGCGATATCCTCGATCGGAGCCCAGGTGCGCTCGAGCCCGCCGAGACGTCGGGATTCGGAAAGCATGTAGGGCGTGACAGGCGGGTTCACGACAGAGAACAGCACGATCAGCCCCGCCAGCACGGCCGCCGCGATCAGGATCAGGCGGAACGCCCAGCGCAGGACGCGCCGCGGCACGTCGCGGATCGCCTGCAGCGGCGCTGCCTCTTTTTTCTTCGCCCTGCTTCGTCTTGCCATGGCCGCACAGTACCGGGCGCCCCCGGCGGACACATCCGAAAAACGCAAGGGCGCGGCGGCAGCCCGCCGGTCACGCGGCGCGGCGGCAACAGCACGCCGCGCCGGGGCCGGATCACTCGGCCGGCACCGCCTTCTGCTCGTGGCTGAGCGGGGCAGGCAGATGCACCAGCATCTCCTTCGGGCAGACCTGAACGAAGTTGTCCTTCTCGCTCTCCCAGTGCTGCAGGATCTCTGCCGCGCGGCGCGAGCCGGTCTCCTCGAGGTGCCGTTCGAGCAGCTCCTCGAGCTGGCCGAGCCAGTGATCGACGGAGACCGGGCAGGTCACCAGCGTCTCCATGTTCATCAGCGCCGGCGCCTTGCCCTCGGGGTCATAGAGATAGGCCATGCCGCCGGTCATCCCGGCCCCGAAGTTCGCCCCGATCTCGCCGAGGATCACCGCGACGCCCCCGGTCATGTACTCGCAACCGTTCGATCCGCAGCCCTCGATCACCACTCTGGCGCCCGAGTTGCGCACCGCGAAACGCTCGCCCGCGCGCCCTGCGGCAAAAAGGTAACCGTCGGTCGCCCCGTAGAGCACGGTGTTGCCGATGATGGTGTTCTTCGACGCCTCGATCGGCGAGGACATCGGCGGACGCACCACGATGGTGCCGCCCGACAGACCCTTGCCGACGTAGTCGTTGGCATCGCCCGACACTTCCAGCTTCAGCCCCGGCGCCGCGAAGGCCCCGAGCGACTGGCCGGCGGAGCCGGACAGCTTGACCGTCAAATGATCCGGCTGCAGCGCGTTACGCATCCCGAACTTGCGGACGATATGGCTCGAGGTGCGCGTGCCGACGGTGCGGTGGGTGTTCTGCACCGCGTAGGACAGCTGCATCTTCTCGCCGTCGTTCAGGAAACGTTCGGCATCGCGCACGATCTCGGCATCGAGCGTGTCCGGCACCGCGTTGCGCGGCTTGGTCCGGTCGTAAACGATATCCGCCGCGCCATCGACGGTGATCAGCAGCGGGTTGAGATCGAGATCATCGAGATGCGCCGAACCCCGGCTGACCTGCGCCAGCAGGTCGGCGCGCCCGATCACGTCGTCGAGCGAGCGCGCGCCGAGTTCGGCGAGGATCTCGCGCACTTCCGTGGCGTAGAAAGTGATGAGGTTCACCACCTTGTCCGCCGTGCCGGTGAACTTGTCGCGCAGGCGTTCGTCCTGCGTGCAGACGCCGACCGGGCAGGTGTTGGACTGGCACTGACGCACCATGATGCAGCCCATCGCGATCAGGGCCGCGGTGCCGATGCCGTATTCCTCGGCCCCGAGCATCGCCGCCATGACGATGTCGCGCCCGGTGCGCAGCCCGCCGTCGGTGCGCAGCGTCACGCGGCTGCGCAGGTTGTTCATCGACAGGACCTGGTGGGCTTCGGTCAGTCCCATCTCCCAGGGCAGCCCGGCGTACTTGATCGAGGTGGCGGGGCTGGCGCCGGTGCCGCCGTTGTGGCCCGAGATCAGGATCACGTCGGCCTTGGCCTTGGCCACGCCCGCCGCGATGGTCCCGACGCCCGACGAGGCGACAAGCTTGACCGTCACCTTGGCACGCGGATTGATCTGCTTGAGGTCGTAGATCAGCTGCGCAAGATCTTCGATCGAATAGATGTCGTGATGTGGCGGCGGCGAGATCAGCGTCACCCCCTTGGTCGAATGCCGCAGCCGCGCGATCAGGTCGGTGACCTTCATGCCCGGAAGCTGACCACCCTCGCCGGGCTTGGCGCCTTGGGCCACCTTGATCTCGAGTTCCTCACACTGATTAAGGTATTCGGCTGTGACCCCGAAGCGCCCCGAGGCCACCTGCTTGATCTTGGCCGAGGGGTTGTCGCCGTTGGGTTCGGGATGGAAATGCGCCGGATCCTCGCCGCCTTCGCCCGAGTCCGACTTGGCGCCGATCCGGTTCATCGCGACGTTGAGCGTCTTGTGCGCCTCGGGGCTGAGCGCCCCGAGCGACATGCCCGGCGTCACGAAGCGCTTGCGAATCGAAGTGATGTTCTCGACCTCCTCGATGGGAATGGCCGGGCCGAGCGCCTTGAAGTCCATCAAGTCGCGGAGGTGGATCGGCGGGTTCGAAAGCATCTTGGCCGAATACTGCTTCCACATCTCGTAGGAGGCACGGTTGCAGGCCATCTGCATCATGTGCATCGAGGTCGCTTCCCAGGCGTGTGTCTCACCCGACTTGCGCGCCTTGTAGAAGCCGCCGATGGGCAGCACGCTCTGCGCGTCGGCCCAGCCCTTGGCGTGGACCTCCTCGGACTTGCGCTGGATGCCGCTGACGCCGATGCCCGAAATCCGGCTGGTCATGCCAGGGAAATACTCGGCCACCATCGCCCGACTCAGGCCGACGGCCTCGAAGTTCAGCCCGCCGCGGTAGGACGAGACGACCGAAATCCCCATCTTGGCCATGATCTTCAGCAGGCCCTGGTCGATGGCATTCCGGTAGCGCGCCACCGCATCGGTCAGCGTCATGTCGAGCAGTCCGCGCTCGATCCGGTCGGCAAGGCTGTCCTCGGCCAGGTAGGCGTTCACGATGGTCGCCCCGCAGCCGATCAGCACGGCGAAGTAATGCGGATCGACGCATTCTGCCGACCGCACGGCCAGCGAGGTGAAGGTGCGCAGACCCTTGCGGATCAGGTGGCTGTGCACCGCGCTCGTGGCGAGGATCATCGGCATCGCCACCTTGCCTTCGCCCGATCCCTGATCGGTCAGGATCAGGTGCCCAGCCCCCGAGCGCACGGCATCCTCGGCCTCGTCGCGGATCCGCGACAGGCCCGCGTTGAGGTTGCCCTGCCCGGGCTCGAACGTGCAGTCGATGGTGACGGTGTCGACGTTGAAATGCTCCAGAAGCGCGTCGAACTGGGCGTTGGCCACGAAAGGACTGTCGAGCGTGATGATCTCGGTCTGGCTCGAATCCTCGTCGAGCACGTTCTTGAGGTTGCCGAACCGCGTCTTGAGGCTCATCACCCGGTATTCGCGCAGGCTGTCGATCGGCGGGTTGGTCACCTGGCTGAAGTTCTGCCGGAAGTAATGGCTGAGCGGACGGTATTGCGAAGACAGCACCGCCGAGGGCGTGTCGTCGCCCATCGAGGCCAGAGCCTCCTTGGCGTCCTCGGCCATCGGCGCGAGAATCTGTTCGAGATCCTCGACCGTGTAACCCGCCGCCACCTGCCTGCGGCGCAACTCGTTTCCGGTGAAGACCGGGGTCTCCTCGAGCCCGGTCAGCGCCTCGTCGAGGTCGTTGATCTTGCCAACCCAGTCGCCGAAGGGCTGCGACCTGGCAAGCCGGTCCTTGATCTCGGTGTCGTGAAACAACTCGCCCTCGGCCATGTCGACGGCCAGAAGTTGCCCGGGCCCAAGCGCGCCCTTCTCGACGATGCGGCTTTCGTCCTGCGGGACCATCCCCGCCTCGGATCCCGCGATCAGCAGCCCGTTGCCGGTGACCACGTAGCGCATCGGGCGCAGCCCGTTGCGGTCGAGCCCGGCACAGACCCAGCGCCCGTCGGTCATGGCGAGCGCGGCAGGACCGTCCCAGGGCTCCATCACCGAGTTGCAGTAGGAGTACATGTCGCGCCAGGCCTGCGGCAACTCCACCGCCTGCTTGGACCAGCTTTCCGGCACCAGCATGGTCTTGGCCATCGGCGCGTTGCGCCCGGCGCGCACCAGCACCTCGAACACGGCGTCGAGCGCCGCGGAATCGCTCGATCCCTGCGGCACGATCGGCTTGATGTCGTCGGCCAGCTCTCCGAAGGTCGACGAGGCCATGCGGATCTCGTGGCTCTTCATCCAGTTCAGGTTGCCCTTGAGCGTATTGATCTCGCCGTTGTGCGCGAGCATCCGGAAGGGCTGGGCCAGCCACCATTGCGGGAAGGTGTTGGTGGAGTAGCGCTGGTGGTAGATCGCGAAGGCGCTCTCGAACCGCTTGTCCTTGAGGTCGGGATAGAACTCGGCCACGTCCTGCGCCAGCATCATGCCCTTGTAGATGATCGACCGGCAGGACAGCGACGCGATGTAGAGGGAAGGCACCTGTGCCGCCGCGGCCGCCTTCTCGATCCGGCGCCGGATCACGTAGAGCTCGCGCTCGAATTGCTCCTCGTCGACGCCCTTTGCGTTCGAGATCAGGATCTGTTCGATTTCGGGCCGGGTCGCGTTGGCCTTCTCGCCCAGCACCGAGATGTCCACCGGCACGTGCCGCCAGCCGTAGATGTAGTAGCCCATGCGCAGGACTTCGGTCTCGACGATGGTCCGGCAGGTTTCCTGCGCCGCAAAATTGGTGCGCGGCAGAAAGACCTGCCCCACGGCGATCAGCTGGTCGGTGCGCGGGCTGTGGCCGGTGCGCTTGACCTGATCGTAAAAGAACTCGGTCGGGATCTGGACGTGGATACCGGCGCCGTCGCCGGTCTTGCCGTCGGCATCGACCGCGCCGCGGTGCCAGATCGCCTTGAGCGCCATGATCCCGCTTTCCACCACGTCGCGGCTCTTGCGCCCGTCGATGGAGACCACGAGGCCCACGCCGCAGGAGGAGTGTTCCTCGTCCGCGCTGTAGAGGCCGTTCTCGGCCATGAACGCACGCTTGGCCTCTTCGCGGGCGACCCATGCTTCATCATATTTGGCCATCTGAACCCTCCATCTGGACATGCGGGAAGTCCCGCTCGTATTCCTGTCTGCTGACCCGCGGGTGTGTGCCTTCCAGCGGCACGCAGGCAAAGGCGCGGTCGGCGTAGACCTCGCGTGTCAGCGGCGCGTCGCGCAGGTCCTCGAAGAGACCCGGGCAGAATTCGTAGTGGTCGGCATCGTCGTCGCGCAGCCACAGGTGCGTGCCGCAGGTGCCGCAAAAGGCGCGTTCCGCGAAAGAGGATGACCGGTAGCGCGCGGGTGTGCCAGTCACCGTCACAGCGGCATCCGGAGCGGCGAAACCCCAGAAGGCCGAGCCAGACCAGATCCGGCAGAGATCGCAATGGCAGGCCGAGACCCAGTCCTCGCGCTCCGTCACCTCGACCCGGACCGCGCCGCACAGGCAGGCCCCCTTCATGCCCCGTTCCCGTCGCTGTCGAGAACGCCGAACTTCTCGACGCATTGCGCGCGGGTCAGCGTCGTGCGGCCCTCGCCGGCATAGGCAAAGCTGTCCGGCTTGTGGTCGATGTAGATCTCGCTCGACATCTCCATGCCCCTCGGATCGTCGAACAACCCGATCGGCAATTCGGTGCCGCCCGACCATTCGCCCTCGAGCGTGACGCGGAAATAGAGGTTGGTGCCGCATTTGGTGCACCACGCCCGCTCGGCCCAGTCCGTGCTTTGTACCGTCGCGATGTTCTCGGACCCTTGCCAGTCCAGATCGCCGTCCTTGATCGTCACGCCCAGCAAAGCCGAGCCGGTCCAGCGCCGACACATCGGGCAGTGGCACGCCCCGAACCTGTCGGGAACGTTGCGCGCGGCAAAGCGCACCGCGCCGCACATGCAGCCGCCGTCCCGGTTCTTCACCATGAAGCGCTCCCCGCTGGTTCCATCGGCAAGCCGGTCATTCCGCGGCCACCGCCCGGTTCCGGTCGAACCCCTCGAGGATCGCCGCAGCACAATCGCGCCCGTCGCGGATCGCCCAGACAACCAGCGATGCGCCGCGCACGATGTCGCCCACCGCGTAGACACCCGGCAGGTCCGTCGCCCCGGAACCATACTGCGCAAGAACGGTGCCCCAGCGCGTGACCGGCAGATCGTCCTGATCCCAGAGCTTGGGCAATTCCTCGGGCTCGAAACCCAGCGCGAGGATGACCAGATCGGCGTCCTCGACGTAATCCGCACCGGGGATCACTTCGGGCGTCTGCCGTCCGCTGGCATCCGGCGCGCCGAGCCGCATTTTCTGCACCATGACGCCCGACACCGGGTCGCCGGTGAAGCCCTTGGGCGCCGACAGCCATTCGAAGACCACGCCTTCTTCCTCGGCGTTGGCGACCTCGCGCTGCGAGCCCGGCATGTTGGCCCGGTCGCGGCGGTAGAGGCATTTCACGCTCTTGGCACCCTGACGCACGGATGTGCGCACGCAGTCCATCGCCGTGTCGCCGCCGCCGATCACCACAACCCGCTTGCCGCTGGCGTTCAGCTCACCGCTGTCGAACTCCGGCACCTCGTCGCCGAAGCTCTTGCGGTTCGACGCGGTCAGAAAGTCGATGGCACGCACCAGACCCGGAGACCCGGCGCCGGGCCCCTCAATGCTGCGGCTCTTGTAAACGCCCGTGGCGATGATCACCGCGTCGTGGCGGCTTCGGATCTCGTCGAAACCGATGTCCTTGCCGACGTCGCAGTTCAAAACGAAGGTCACCCCGCCATCCTCGAGCTGCGCGTTGCGGCGCATCACCACATCCTTTTCGAGCTTGAACCCCGGGATCCCGTAGGTCAGAAGCCCGCCCGCGCGGTCGTAGCGGTCGTAGATCGTGACTTGCACGCCGGCGCGGCGCAGGACGTCAGCGGCCGCCAGTCCGCCCGGGCCCGCACCAATGATGCCAACCGATTCCGTGCGTTCCTGCGCGGGTTTGGGCGGTTCGACCCATCCTTCTTCCCAGGCGGTGTCGGTGATGTACTTCTCGACCGATCCGATGGTGACGGTGCCATGCCCCGACAGTTCGATCACGCAGTTGCCTTCGCACAGCCGGTCCTGCGGACAGAT
The DNA here is from genome assembly GCF_033436665.1 of Roseobacter sp. FCG-D35. NCBI lineage: Bacteria > Pseudomonadati > Pseudomonadota > Alphaproteobacteria > Rhodobacterales > Roseobacteraceae > Roseobacter > Roseobacter sp. FCG-D35. The sequence goes on along the minus strand of NZ_JAWQFO010000003.1, from coordinate 214,513 downwards.
TCGCCCGCAGATTTCCGGAAAGGTATTGGTCGCCTGGCTGACCTCGTAGGCCTCCTTCAGGCGTCCCTGGGCCGTCAGCCGCAGCCAGTCGGGGATGTTGTTATGCAACGGGCAATGGCTTTGACAGTAGGGCACGCCGCACTGGCTGCAGCGGCTCGCCTGCTCAGCGGCCTTCTCGGCTGCGAATTCCGCGTAAATCTCCCGGAAGTCCTCGCGACGCACGTCGGCCGACCGTTTCTCGGGCATGTCCCGCTCAACGGTCACGAATTTCAGCATGCGCTCTCCGGCCATCTCGCACTCCCATCAGGCATTCCGTTCGGCACGCTTACTTCATGTCATACGCGATTAAAAGTCAGTACAGCTGACTTATTTGCGGGTAATTGGAGCGCGTTGCGTAGATTCTCGTATCAACAGTCTCAAATTTAGGTCCGCTTCGGTTATATTATGCAACTTCTTTTTGTTAACCAGCGAGTTATACAGTGCCTCAGCAAGCGCGTTCGCCGAAGGCCCTGAATGACCCTCTTCCATCTTTTCCTTGTCGCGATGATCCAGGGAATAACCGAATTCCTGCCGATCTCGTCCTCGGGCCATCTCATCCTTCTGCCCGGGCTGTCCGGCGGACCGGATCAGGGGCTGGCCATCGACGTCGCGGTGCATGTCGGAACGTTGGTGGCGGTCGTGCTCTATTTCTGGACGGACGTGAAACTTGCACTCACCGGCCTTGGACATCTCGCCCGCGGCAGAACGGACACGCCGGGTGCGCGACTGGCGATCCTGCTGATCCTCGCGACGATCCCGGTCATCATCGCCGGGTTTCTCATCAAGATCCTGGGCATCGACGAAATGCTGCGCTCGGTTGCCGTCATCGGCTGGACGATGCTGCTGTTCGGGCTCGTGCTCTACTGGGCCGACAGGACCGGCGCGGAGGAGAAAACCGCCTCCGACTGGACCGCGTCGGACGCATTGCGCATGGGGCTGGCACAGGTTCTGGCGCTGATCCCGGGCACCTCGCGTTCGGGCATCACGATCACCGCCGGACGTCGGCTCGGCTACGGTCGCGAGGGTGCGGCGAAGCTTGCGATGCTGATGTCGATTCCGACGATCCTCGCGTCCGGCGCGCTGCTCTCCCTCGACGTCGTGTCGAGCGCGGACTGGACGGTGGCCCGCGACGGGCTCATTGCCGCTGCCTTCGCCTTCGCGGCGGCCCTGCTTGCCCTCGCGCTGATGATGCGCCTGCTCAAGAGCGTGAGTTTCACGCCCTACGTGATCTACCGGGTGATCCTCGGGATCGCGCTGCTGATCTACGCCTATTCCTAGGTCCGCAGCTTGCGCGCCGAGTCCTTGATCGCGTCGTACTGGCCCGACGGGCGGAACCGCCAGAGATAATCGGGCAGGACAGCACCCATCGACACCGGTTCGATGCCGAGATCTTCGAAGCCGCGCGCGTCAGTCGCGACCAAGTTGTCATGCGCGAGGTTCTTGACCTGGTCGCGGGTCAGGATGCCGTTCGAGAAAAGACCGGCGGTGGCCCACTGCATGAAATCCAGCACCGAAGCCATGATCCGCGCGATCCAGTTCGGTGTGTTCATCACCAGGCGACGCCGGTGGATGACCTCGAGCATCTGGTGCATCAGCGCGCGGAAGCTTGCCACGTCCGGGCCGCCAAGCTCGTAGACCCCGGCAGGGGCCTCCTCGCGCACCGCCTTCTCGGCGGCCTTCGCGACATCGTCGACATAGACCGGCTGGAACCGCGTCGCGGCGCCGACCAGCGGCAGCACCGGGCTGAACCGGGTCATTCCGGCAAACCGGTTGAAGAACTCGTCCTCGGGCCCGAAGACGATCGACGGGCGCAGGATCACGGCCTGCGGAAAATGCTCGCGCACGCCGGCTTCGCCAAGCGCCTTGGTCCGGGCATAGTCGCTCGACGCATCCTCGTCGGCCCCGATGGCCGAGATCTGCACCAGCCGCGACACGCCGTTCTCGGCCGCGATCCGGGCGATGCGCGCCGCCCCCTCGGCCTGTACCGCGTCAAAACGGTTTTTGCCGGATTCGGCAAGGATGCCAACGCAGTTCACCACCGCCTCCGCACCCTGCATCACCTGCGCCACCGAGGCGTCGTCGCGGATGTTGCAGAACACCGGCTCGACCTGACCGACGACGCCGTAAGGCCGCACGAAGATCGCCTCGTTCGGCCTGCGGCAGGCCACCCGCACGCGCCAGCCGGCCTTCGCCATGCGCCGCGCGATGTAGCGCCCGATGAAACCGGAGCCGCCGTAGATGGTGACAAGCCTGGACATGCCGAACCTCGCTTCCTGCCTTCACCTTCCGGATGTACCGCCCGGGCCCCCCTGAAACAAGGCGCAAATCGCCGCGCGCCCCTGCCCCGCCGCGCGCTCTCGGGCCCCCAGCCAAATTCCCGACGCAATCCGCAGGATTCCGTTTGACACCCCTCCGGCGAGGTCTTAAACGCACCACTCACGACACCTGCCCAGGTGGCGGAATGGTAGACGCGCTGGCTTCAGGTGCCAGTGGCCGCAAGGCCGTGGAAGTTCGAGTCTTCTCCTGGGCACCAACACTTCTCGAGTTTGCGCAACAGGTTCGGTCCCGGCTTCGTCCCGGAGATCGAGGTGAGATGTATCGGCGCGCCTAGCCACACCCGGACATCAGGCCCGCAGCATTTGTAAGGCCAATGCCGAAAGCTCGCCTTGTCGGCGCGGGCGGGGCCGCCGTGGTCTAGCGGCCCCGTCGCCTGGTCCTAGAAAAGCTGCAGGTCCTTCGCGCCGCTCTGGATCTCGGCGAAATTCGGCATGTTCTGGATCGACACCGGAGCCGGGGCGGTGCCAGGCAACGGGACGGTCGGCTTCATGGCGGCCGCCATGCCGAAAACCGGTTGCTCGAGCTCGCCGCGGATGTCGCGCAGCAGCGTCTTGTGGTCCGGCATCGCCTTGAGGATGCGGGCGAGATCCTCGCGCGCGCCCTTCCAGTACTTGAACCAGATCGGCTTTTTCAGCGGTCGCAGCCGGTCGCGGATGCCCGGTCCGTAGCCGGTGTCGTAGACCTGCTTGCCCAGTAGGACCGTCTGGTAGACGCGGAAATCGAACAGGGTCGCGAACTCGATGTCGTGATCGAGCGGCAGGCGGTGCTGCCACAGCTCGAGGTTCTCGGCCAGCCGGTCCGGCAGCTTCATCTCGGTGCGCGCGTCGATCCAGTATTGGTCGTCGGTGCGGTTGCCCAGCCGGTAGTGCAGGCAGATGAAATCCAGAACCTCGTCGTAGAGCTTGTTGATCTGACGGTTGTACCTGTTCCGGAGCGTCGGCGAGATGTCCCGCGTCGGCAGGTGTTCGGCGAACCAGCGCACCGCGTGATCGACCATGTGGATCGCCGTGCTTTCAAGCGGCTCGATGAACCCCCCCGCAAGACCGATGGCCACGCAGTTCTTGACCCAGGCGTTGCGCACGCGCCCGATGCGCATCGGGATCACCCGCGGTGTCGCCCCCTTGCCGCTGTCACCAAGCCATTCAAGGTATTCGTCCGCCGCCTGGTCGTCGGTACGGTGCGCCGACGAGAAGACGTAGCCGGTTCCGACGCGATTGTAGAGCGGCACCCGCCATGTCCAACCCGCGCCGAGCGCCGTCGAGCGGGTAAGGCTTTCGATCTTTTCGGGATCGGGATGCTCGATCTGCAAGGCCATGGCCCGGTCGTTGGGCAGGTAGTCGGAGTAGTCCCGGAACGGCTCTCCCAGCGCCTGATTGATGATCAGGCCGCGGAAGCCGGTGCAGTCCACGACCATCTCGATGTCGTGGCGACCGGCACGTTCCAGCATCAGGTGGCTGACGTTGCCCTGTTCGTCGAGTTCGACCGATTGCACCTCGTCCTGGATATGCTCGACGCCGCGCTTTCTGCAGACCCGGGCAAGCATGCCCGCGAACTTCACCGCATCGAGGTGATAGGCGTATCCGAAGCGCTGCTCGAACTCGGGTTGCCCCAGCATTCGCGCGCCCTTGCACAGCCGGCCGAGGTCGTCATGCGGTGCCACCGATTGCGTGAAGTCCCGGTCTCCGTTGCCGAAGCGCAGGAAGTATTCAGCGGCCTCCAGCCCCTCGAGCATCTGGCCATGGGCGAAAGGATTGACGTAGTCGATGCGGTTGCCCTTGGCGTCCTTGTTCCAATTGCAGAACTTCACGCCCAGCTTGAACGAGGCGTTGGTTTCGCGGAAGAAATCCCGCTCGGAGATGCCCGCCTTGCGGATCGTGCGGGGCATGTGCGGAACCGTGGCCTCGCCGACACCGACGGTTGCGATGTTGGGGCTTTCGATCAGGCAAATGTGCGGGCGATCCTTGGGTGCCGAACTGCGCGCGAACTCGGTGTCGAGGATCAGCGCGGTCATCCATCCGGCGGTGCCGCCCCCGACGATGGTGATCTTGCGCAAACGATTGTTCATGGTGTCCTGCCCCCCCTTTTAGGTTTGCGGAGGTTTATAGCAGTTTTGCCGGGACCATCTAGGACCGTATGTGCGATTCGCCCCGCGATAACGCCGCAGGCCGCGCGCCCCACGGTCCTCTTCGATCCGCTACCGCGGTTCGGACAGGTCAAGGATCACCGGCATCTTTCCGGGCAATCCAGGCCCCGAGCGGATTGGCGGTCGCGCCGTGCAGGACGAGGCTGAACAGAACGGTGCAGGCGACAGTCAACGCCATCGTCTCTCCGTTCGGCACGCCGGCCTGCAGCACGATGATCACAAAGACGATGCTGGCCAGTCCGCGCGGACCGAACCAGCCCAGAAACAGCCGGGTCGACATCGGCTCGCCGGTGCCCCTGAGGGCGAGAACGTTGGGCAGAACCCGGACCACTGTCAGGCTGAGCAGGGCGTAAAGAACGACGGCCCACGTCGCCTTGTCGATCAGCGGGCCGAGCACGACGACACCAAACAGGAGCCAGGTCAGCAGCGCCAGCGTTTCGCCAATGGCTTCGGCGGCGTGGACCAGCCGGTGAGTACTGTCGCCGGCGATGAACCCGAAGATCATGCCGCCGGCAAAAGCGGCGATATAGCCGCTGCCGTGCAGGCTCTGGGCGGTGGCAAAGCAGGCCAAGGCCAGCGCCACCGTGGTCATCTGCACCCAGGTCTCCGAAACCAAGCCCCGTTTCCCGCAGACGCGCAGCAAGCCGCCGCCGATGAGGCTCAGTCCCGCACCCACCACAAGCCCGATGCCCAGCTCCTTCACAAGAAGCGTCAGCCCGTGGCCGCGCCCCGCGCTGGTGCCCATCTCGAGGGCGATGAACAGGAACAGGATCGGGACGCAGAGCCCGTCATTGAGGCCACTCTCGACGTTCAGACCCTCGCGCAGGCGCGACGGCACGTCAGGGTTGGTGACCACCGCCTTGCCAAGCGCGGCATCCGTCGCCGCCAGCATGGTCGCCAGAATCGCGGCCTCATAGACGCTGAGGCTTCCGAACAGCGCAAGGGCGGCAAGAAAGCCCAGCAGGATCGCGCCCGGCAGTCCGATCAGCAGCATCCGGCCCGGGATCGTGTAGCGTTCCCTCAGGACACGCAGGTTCGCGTTGGCTGCATCGATGAACAGAAACAGCGCCAGCGTCAGGTCGGCAAGTATTCTCATCAGCGTGTCGGGGTTGTCGCCGGGAAACCAGCCCAGCGCCGATGGCCCCATCAGGAAACCTGCGGTGACGAAGATCATCGGTCCCGAGACGACGGTTTGCTCGAGACTTTTCGACACGAGGCTGTAAAGGAACACGAAAGTGGCGAGGACAGCGAGCTGGTCATACATGGCGCTCTCCTAATCGTTCGTGCGCGGGACGGTGCCGAGACGGTCGTGCCGTGCAGTTTGCAAGCGCGTCATCACGGACAGGATCACCGCGACCGGGGGGCATGAGAGGCGTGGCGTCGCGCCCGGTCCTTTCCGGTGCCGAAAGGTCCGGCGTGTCTGGCCGTAGTCGATCAATGCCCGCCGAGCACAAGGGTCTGGATCGGCATCAGGATCGCCTGGATGCGCAGGATGGCCGCGTGGACAAGGCCGACCGCGTCGATGGCATGAAGCACGACCTTGCGCCCCGTGCCGATCTCCGGGTCGTCAAGCAGGTCGTGGTTGCTGGTATAGGTGTTCGCGATGCAGCTTGCGCCTTGCGGCAGCCCGTCGAGACCGCCTTCGACCAGCGGTTCGAGAATGACCGTGATGGTGCCCGTGGTCGGCATCTGCGAGATGTCGAAAAGCTGGTCGGTCGGACGCACCTGTCCGGACGCGATGACGTCCTGAACCTGGGTGACCACCACCGGAATGATCTCCCACGGCCGCGACGCGCAGGCGATCTCGCCGATCATTCCGGGCTTGATGACCTGGCTCTCAATCTGGCCGAACCCGGCGGCGAGCCCGGTCACGTTGCGCATCGGAACGAGGATGCCGGCCGGTCGCAGCATCGGGTTCACCACGTCACCGGGACGCAGCGAGAACTGCTGGACGTAGCCGTCGGTGCCCGCGACCACGAGCGTCTTGTCGAGCTGGACCTGCGCCTGGTGCAGTTCCGCCTCGGCGCGGGCCTTGCGCGACGGCAGGTGGAAATCGATCTCTGCCTGGATCGTGTCGCGCGCGGCGACGGCGGCGTCGACCGCGCCCTGCTGCGTTTCGACCTGCACCAGCGCCCGCTCGACTTCGCGCCCGGACACCGTCGTGTTTCCTTTCTGGAACAGGGCGTTGCGCGTCTCGTACTCGTCCTGCGCCTGTCTGAGCACGCCCTGCGCCTGTTCGATCCGGCCTTCCGCTTCCTTGAGCTGGGAGGCGGCGACGCGCGCCTGGGCGTCGATCTCGGCGATACGCCGTGTCGCGGTTTCGACCGCAGCGCGTTGTTCCAGATCGTCGAGACGGAACAGCGGCTGGCCCCGTTCGACCTGCTGGTTGATCTCGACGAAGGTCTCGGCAACCCGTCCGTTGCTTTCCGGCAGGATGGTCATCGTGCGGAAGATCGAGTTGGCCGACTTGGTCGAGGGGTGGAAGTAGAAGACCGCCGTAATCAGGCAGACCGTCAGCATGACGCACAGGGTGATACCCCAGCGCAGCTCGTACCAGACCGTGAACAGGTTGATTTCCCGCCCCACCCGTTTGCCCTGCACAAAGCGGCGGAACAGGAAGTCGGGCAGGATGGTGATGCTGGAACAGAGCAGGAATTCAAGCATGGCTCAGCGCTCCTGCGGCCCGGACCGGTCGGCCTCATCCGTCGGCGGAGCGTCCTGCGGCGTCAGCCCGGACATCCGGCCCAGCGACGCGGCCATCAGGTTGATCGGGGTCGAGAAGTCGGGAATAGGCACTAGCGCCAGCAGCAGCCCGACGATCCAGAACGCGTGATTATGCGTGAACAGCGCCAGCAGCGCGAGCACGGCGACGATTTCATACTGAACTTTCTGCCCGCGATGCGCCATGTGTTCGGGCAGCGCGTGAAGCTTCAGGTAGATCACGCCGATCCCGACCACGATGATCACCAGAAAGACCCCCATCGAAGTCAGAAGCCAGTCTCCGGACCCGGGCATAGTGATGAACGATGGCAGGTGATGCGGCGCCGCGGGGTGGAGGGTTGCCATCAGGTCCGCGTCTGTCGCCATGAGGTCTTTCCGCTTGTCGGTCAGGAGCGATACCGCCTTGTACGTCCGCTGCCGATTTCGATCCGGACAAGCAAAAGTTGATTGCCCCCACGCCAACACAATTAGACGAAGTTTCGCTCTCGCTCAACAATGCGCATGAGGATGCAAGGCCGCTCCGGTTTCGTGACTGAAGTTCCCGCAAGACCGCACAATTCATCCCGCCACCGGGACCGGCCGGATTGTCACGGGTAGCAGTTGGAAACCGAGCGCTGGGCGGCACCCGGCGCGGACAGCGCCGGGCGGGGAAGCGACATCAGAAATCGAGGTTTTCCACGCTCAGCGCGTTTTTCTGGATGAATTCGCGGCGCGGTTCGACCACGTCGCCCATCAGCTTCGTGAAAAGATCGTCGGCCTCGGCCACGTCGTCGATCTTGACCTGCAGAAGGGTGCGCGCGTCCGGGTCGAGCGTGGTTTCCCAAAGCTGATCCGGGTTCATCTCGCCCAGCCCCTTGTAGCGCTGCAGCGTCAGGCCCTTCTCGCCTTCCTCGAGGATCGCCTCGAGCAGACCGACAGGCCCGTGGATGACCTGGCTGCGATCCTTGCGATGCAGGGACGCGGGCAGGCCGTAGACGTCCTGCAACGCCTTGGTGAAGCTGCCGGTCTTTTTGGCCTCGCCGCCGCGCAGGATCTTGCCGTCGAGCGTCCGGACCTCCTCGACCCCGCGCAGGATCCGCGCAAGGCGGATCCCGTGGTCCTGGGTGATCCGGCCCTGCCAGCCGCGTTCGTATTCCAGCGCGATCAGGTTCAGCCGTGCCGCCACCTTGTCGGCCACGCCCTGCAGGTCGGCATCCACCGCACCCGGCGAGAAAGCCCCCGCAATGGCCGCCTGTTCCAGGATGTGGCGCGGGTAATGCGTCGGGAAGGCGTCGAGCACGCGCTTGAGCTGGCGCGCCTCCTCGACGACCCGGCGCAGGTCCTGCCCGGTGATCTCTTCGCCGTTGCCCTGCCGCAGCATGGCGCCCTCGATGCCCTGGTCGATCAGGTATTCCTCCATCGCCGCCTGGTCTTTGAGGTAGACCTCGGACTTGCCGCGGCTCACCTTGTAGAGCGGCGGCTGCGCGATGTAGAGGTGCCCGTGCTCGATCAGCTCCGGCATCTGTCGGTAGAAGAAGGTCAGCAGTAGCGTGCGGATATGCGCGCCGTCCACGTCGGCGTCGGTCATGATGACGATCTTGTGGTAGCGCAGCTTGTCGAGATTGAACTCGTCGCGCCCGATCCCGGTGCCCAGCGCCATCACGAGGTTGCCGATCTCCTGGCTCGACAGCATGCGATCGAAGCGCGCGCGCTCGACGTTGAGAATCTTGCCCTTGAGCGGCAGGATCGCCTGGGTCGAACGATCCCGCCCGGTCTGTGCGGAGCCGCCGGCGCTGTCGCCCTCGACAAGGAATACCTCGGTCTTGGAGGGATCCTTCTCGGAACAGTCCTTGAGCTTGCCGGCGAGGAAGTTCACGTCCATCGCCGTCTTGCGCCGCGTCAGATCACGCGCCTTGCGCGCCGCCTCGCGGGCGCGGGCGGCCTCGATGATCTTGCCAACCACGATGCGCGCCTCGTTCGGATGCTCCTCGAACCACTCGGCGAGCTTCTCGTTGACCAGACCCTCGACCGCCGGGCGCACCTCGGACGAGACCAGCTTGTCCTTGGTCTGGCTGGAGAATTTCGGATCCGGCACCTTCACCGACAGCACGCAGGTCAGCCCCTCGCGCGCGTCGTCGCCCGAGAACTGAACCTTCTCCTTCTTGGCGATGCCGCTCGATTGGGCGTAGTTGTTGATCGTGCGCGTCAGCGCCCCGCGAAAGCCCGCCATGTGGGTGCCGCCATCGCGCTGCGGGATGTTGTTGGTGAAGGGCAATACGTTCTCGTGGTAGCTGTCGTTCCACCACATCGCCACCTCGACGCCGATGTCGTCGCGCTCGCCGGTGATGAAGATCGGCTCGGGCATCACGGACGACTTGTGGCGGTCGAGATACTTCACGAATTCCTTGACGCCGCCCTCGTAGAAAAGTTCGGTCTGCAGGGTCTCGGCATGGCGTTCGTCGATCAGGATGATCCGCACGCCCGAGTTCAGGAAGGCGAGTTCGCGCAGACGCTTTTCCAGCGTCTCGAAGGAATAGTCGAGGTTGGAAAACGTGTCGGTCGAGGCCATGAAACGCACCTCGGTCCCGGTGCGCTCGGTCTCGCCGACGACGCGCAGGTGCTCGACCGTATGCCCGCCCTCGAAGCGCGCGTAGTGTTCCTTGCCCTCGCGCCAGATGCGCAGTTCCAGCCAGTCCGAGAGCGCGTTGACCACCGAAACGCCAACGCCGTGCAGGCCGCCCGAGACCTTGTAGGAGTTGCTGTCGAACTTCCCGCCGGCATGCAGTTGGGTCATGATGACCTCGGCCGCCGAAACGCCCTCGCCCTCGTGGATTCCGACCGGGATTCCGCGCCCGTTGTCGGCGACGGAAACCGAGGAATCCTCGTGGATCGTGACGGTCACGGAGTCCGCATGACCGGCCAGCGCCTCGTCGATGCCGTTGTCCACGACCTCGTAGACCATGTGGTGCAGACCCGAGCCGTCGTCGGTATCGCCGATGTACATGCCCGGACGTTTGCGGACAGCTTCCAAGCCCTTGAGAACCTTGATGGAATCCGCGCCGTATTCTTCGGGACGTCGCTCGTTTTCGGACATGCCGTCTCACCTTCTTATTGTCCGCGATTTATACGATTTCCGGCAGGGATTGTCACGCCGAAGACACAATATTTTGTGTCACAGCAGGGGGATGAGCAGACCGACGCAGATCAGCAGAACGCCGCAGACAAGGTTGATGCGCCGCATCGTGTCGCGCCCGGTCACGGCGCTGCGGAAATGCCCGACAAGTGCCGCAACGGCGAGGTTTCCGACCAGCGGAATCGCGACCGAACAGAAGATGATCGCCATCACGTCCAGCACGCTTACCGTGCGCAGGTCGAAGAACCCCGGCAGCACGCCCATGTAGAACAGCACGGCCTTCGGGTTGCCGAGAATTGCGACCAGCCCGGCCGCGAACCCGGCCCACCGTCCGGGGCGGGTCAGGCGGCTGTCCGCCCCGATCCGCGCGTTGGCGTGGCGGATGAGTTGCAAACCCATGACGATGAAGACGCCGCAGGCGACAAGGCGCAGCACTGCCATGAAGGTGTCGAAGACCGACAGGATCCAGCTGATCCCCAGAACGGCGACCAGCGGCCAGAGAATGTCGCCCACGCTTACGCCCAGCGCCAGGGGCCAGGCCGCGCCGAAGCCGCCCGAGAGCGCCCGCGCGGTGATCGCCAGCCAGACCGGCCCCGGCGTCAGGAACAGGATCAGCAACGCCCCTGAATACAACAGCAGGTCGGCGGCCGACGCGGTCACGCGACGGCCCCCACCTCGGAGATGCCGTCGCGCTCGGTCACCTCTAGATACTGCGCACGGTCTCCCAGCGCGTCGAAAAGCTGCGGCTCGGTCCCGGTCATCCAGGCCTGCGCGCCCAGAACGCAGATCTCGTCGTAGAGCGCCGCACGGCGGTCGGGGTCGAGATGGGCCGCGACCTCGTCGAGCAGCAGGATCGGCGCGGCGCCGAGGTCCTCGGCCAGCGCCCGGGCATTGGCGAGGATCAGCGAGACCAGCAAGGCCTTCTGCTCGCCGGTGGAACAGTCGCGCGCCGCCACGTCCTTCTCGGCGTAGGTGCCCCGCAGGTCGGACCGGTGCGGTCCGATCAGGCTGCGACCCGCGGCCATGTCCCGCGAACGATTGTCCGTCAGGGCCGCACGCAGTTCGTCCACGCTGCACGGCATGTCCGCCTCGGCCTGCACGAGGTCGAGCGCCGCCACCGGAAAGGCGGTCGCGGCCCCGTCCTGCGCCCTGCGCAGGCGCTCCAGCGCCGTGACGCGGTTCTCGTGGATCGCGATCCCGGTCTCGGCCATGCGGGCCTCGAGCGCGCCATACCAGGCCGGATCGCGCACCATGTCCTTCAGCAGCCGGTTGCGCTCTCGCATGGCTTTTTCATACGCGATCGAGGTCTCGGCATGCGACGGCGCAAAGCTGAGCGTCATGCGGTCGAGAAACCGCCGCCGTCCCTCGGCGCCCTCGATCCACAGCCGGTCCATCGCCGGGATCAGCCAGAGCACGCGGCAGAGCCGCCCCAAAGCGGTCTGCGGCGCCGGCTTCCCGTCCAGCCGGACCTGCCGCGCGGCACCGGTCTCGGACCAGATCTCGACCTCGTGGACGCCGTCCGGTGCCGCGACCACCGCCTGCACCTTCCAGCCCAGCGCCTCGGGCCGGCGTGTCATGTCCTCGGCACTGGCCCGGCGCAGGCCACGGCCCGGGGACAGAAGGGAGATCGCCTCGAGAAGGTTGGTCTTGCCCACGCCGTTACGCCCGTGGATCGCCACGGGGCGCGTGTCAGCGCTGAGACGCGCAACCCGGTGCGACCGGAAGTGGGACAGCACGAGGTCGGAAACGAAGAGGCGGCTCATGGCGCCCTACCCGTTTTCTGATCCAGAAAACGGACCGGAATTTTGCAAAATTCCGGCCGCTTCACACGCGCATCGGCATGACCACGTAGACTGCCGACGTGTCGTTGCCTTCGCGCATCAGGGTCGGGTCGCCGGAGGAGTTGAACAGGAACACCGCATTCTCGCGGTCGACCTGGCTTGCGATCTCGAGCAGGTACTTGGCATTGAAGCCGATCTCTAGCCGCTCGTCGCCATAGGCCACCGCCAGTTCTTCCTCGGCCGCCCCGCTGTCGGGCGCGTTGACCGACAGCACCAGACGATCCTCGTCGAGCTGCAGCTTGACCGCGCGCGACCGTTCGGAGCTCACCGTGGCGACCCGGTCGACGGCCCGCGCGAAATCGCTCGCGTCGACCTCCATCCGCCGGGTGTTGGCCTGCGGGATGACCCGTGTGTAATCCGGGAACGTCCCGTCGATGACCTTCGAGGTCAGGGTGATGTCAGGGGTCGCGAACCGCACCTTGGTCTCGGAGACCGAGACGGCGATCTTCATCTCGTCGTCCTCGAGCAGCTTGCGCAGCTCGCCCACGGTCTTGCGCGGCACGATCACTCCGGGCATCTCGCCGGCCCCCTCGGGCAGGTCGGCATCGATCCGCGCCAGCCGGTGGCCATCGGTCGCCACGCAGCGCAGGCTCCGCCCGTCTTCGGCATCCGCCACATGCATGTAGACACCGTTGAGGTAATAGCGCGTCTCCTCCGTCGAGATCGCGAACTTGGACTTGTCGAAGAGCCGCCGCAGCACCGGCGCGGGCGCCGAGAAGTTCGAGGCGTATTCCGAGCTTGCCATGACCGGAAAGTCTTCCTTCGGCAGGGTCGCGAGCGAGAAGTTCGACCGGCCCGCCTCGACAGTAAGCCGCCCGACCGCACTGTCGGCGGTCAGCGTCACCAGCGCCCCGTCGGGCAGCTTGCGCACGATCTCGTGCAGCGTGGTGGCGGACACCGTCGTCGCACCCGCGCGCTCGACCTGGGCCGGGGCCTTGTCGACCACCTCGATGTCGAGGTCGGTGGCCCGGAACGACACGGTGTCGCCCTCGGCCTCGATCAGGACGTTGGCGAGGATCGGGATGGTGTTGCGCCGTTCGACCACGGATTGCGCCTGGGCCACGGCTTTCAGTAGCGCCGCGCGTTCGATGCTGAGTTTCATTTGCCCTCATCCCTCCGGTCTGCCGGGATGGGCAAATTACCCCGTTCCCACGGCTTAACAAGCGTTTTCATGATTTCTCCGCGCTATTCGGCGGAGCGTCAAGGCACGCCCACGGTTGCGCCGCGAAAACCGGCATGTCGGGAGGAGGTGTGCGCGGACGGGCACACCATGGCCGCCCACTACCGGGCGCGGTCGGCGAGACTGAAGGGAAGCGCGGCCCGGCGATGCGGGCCGCGTCCGGCGTCAGGCTTCGAGCGCCCTGCGCAGCAGTTCCAGATCTTCGGCGATCTGGCCGTCGTTCTGCTTGAGCTCCTCGATGCGCTTGACCCCATGCATGACGGTGGTGTGGTCACGCCCGCCGAACCGGCGCCCGATCTCGGGCAACGAGCGGCTGGTCAGCTGCTTGCACAGATACATCGCCACCTGCCGCGGCCGCGCATAGCTGCGCAGGCGCTTCGGACCGATCATGTCGCTGAGGCGGATGTTGTAATGGTCCGACACCTTGCGCTGGATCTCTTCGACGGTGATCTTGCGCTCCGAAGCGCGCAGTACGTCGCTGAGGCAGTTCTGTGTAAGCTCCATGTCGATCTCGCGCCCGACCAGCGAGGCGAAAGCGAAAAGCCGGGTCAGGGCCCCTTCGAGCACCCGGACGTTGGTCGAGATGCGATGCGCGAGAAACTCCAGCACGCCGTCCTTGATCACCAGCCCCGGGTAATTGGCGCGCTGCGCCTCGACCTTGCTTTGCAGGATGCCGAGCCGCAGTTCGTAGTCGGTCGGGTGCAGGTCCACGATCAGCCCGCATTGCAGGCGCGACTTCACGCGGTCCTCGAGGTCCTTGATCTCGCCCGGCGCGCGATCGGCCGAGATGATGATCTGCTTGTTCTGGTCCACCAGCGCGTTGAAGGTGTGGAAGAACTCTTCCTGCGTGCTGTCCTTGCCGGCGATGAACTGGACGTCGTCGACCATCAGCACGTCGACCGAGCGGAAGATCTCCTTGAAGTCCATCATCTTGCGGTCGCGCAGCGCCTGGACGAAGCGGTACATGAACTGTTCAGCCGAGAGGTAGAGCACGTTGAGCTCGGGCTTGCGCTGCTGCAGTTCATGCGCGATCGCGTGCATCAGGTGCGTCTTGCCCAGGCCTACGCCGCCGTAGAGGAACAGCGGGTTGAAGGTCACGGGGCCGCCTTCGGCCACGCGGCGCGCGGCGGCATGGGCCAGCTCATTGGGCTTGCCGACCACAAAGCTGTCGAAGGTGAAGCGCTGGTCCAGCGGCGCGGTGTTGAGAACGCCGTTTGCCGCGGGTTTCGCCTCGGCTGCGGTGTCCTCTGCCGGGGCCGGCGCCGGGCGCTGGGTCTGCACGTTCGCCGGAACGGAAAAGGTCAGCCGGCGGACGTCCGGCACCTCGGATTTGAGTTCGTGCAGGATCAGGTCCGCGAAGTTCTGGCTGACGTAGTTGCCGAGGAAGTTCGTCGGCACGTCGAAGAAAGCCACGCCATCCTTCTGGCTGCGAAACTCGATCGGCTCGATCCAGGTGGTGTAGTTGTTCTGCCCTACAGTCTTCAGGAGCCTTTTCCGCAGCTGGCCCCATTGTTCTTTCGTCATAACCTTACCGCGTTCCTCTAGCGTTCCCATGTCAACACCGCCCCCGTGTATCGGGATCGGCGTCCGGCGCGGACATCGGCACAAACCTTCCCTTCCCGGCCTCCCCGCAGAAGCCGGCTTTGCCCCAAAAGGACAAACCGCAAGGTTGGCTTCAGGACCGCCGCGTCGGCCCAGTTCCGGACCGTTCACGCGGCAGATCGTGCCGACCGCACCTAGTCATTCGACAGGGCATGATGCCGGCAAAGGCCGGCGCATGCAGACTGTATCGTCGCGGGTCCCGCGACGCCCAGCCCCTGAAACCGATTGGATCCGCCGCAACACGGAAGGTTTCAGGGCCCGTTCCCCCAAGGCGAAATGAATCGCTGGATACTCGTACCAACTTCGCCTGCGAAGCGGCAACTGAACTTCAAACTTGACTCTGCATTTTGAGAAAAGAATCTGCGGCCGCCGAAAGGCCGTGGCAAATCGGCCATAGAAAGAAAAAGAACGCCGCACGGGGCGGCGTTCAGTTAAGCATTTGTCAACTTTTCGGAAGTGCCGGTCAGGCCAGCGACTTCACCCGCGAGGACAGGCGCGACATCTTGCGCGCAGCGGTGTTCTTGTGGAACACGCCCTTGGTGACGCCGCGCATCAGCTCGGGCTGGGCTGCCTTGAGCGCCGCCGCGGCCGCGTCCTTGTCGCCGGAAGCGATGGCTTCCTCGACCTTGCGCAGGTGGGTACGGATGCGCGAACGACGCGCCTTGTTGATGTCGTTGCGCTTGACGTTCTGACGCGCGCGCTTCTTGGACTGGGGCGTATTTGCCATGGTGCGATCACCTTCGGGTTCGTGTTGTCTCGGTCGCGCGATGCGAACCCGGTCCGGTCGGAAACGACCTGGGTGATTCTAGCCTGAGCGGGCTGCACGCGCATGTATCGGGCGCTCTATAGAGAGTTTGCGGCGGAATGCAAACCGCAATTCGACCGCGGCCTCGCGCGCCCGCTCACTTGTCGCGGAACTGCGCCTCGCGCTTTTCGAGGAAGGCCGACATGCCCTCCTTCTGGTCCTCGGTCGCGAACAGCGAATGGAACACGCGGCGTTCGAACAGCAGGCCTTCGCGCAGCGGCACCTCGTAGGCGCGGTTCACCGCCTCCTTGACGACCATCACTGTGATCATCGACTTCTCGGCGATCTTCTGGGCCGCGGCCATCGTCTCGTCCATCAGCTTCTTTGCCGGCACGACGCGGCTGACCAGTCCCGAGCGCTCGGCCTCGGCGGCATCCATGAAGCGGCCCGTCAGGTGCATGTCCATCGCCTTCGACTTGCCGACAAGCCGCGTCAGGCGCTGGGTGCCGCCGATCCCGGCAACCACCCCGAGATTGATCTCGGGCTGGCCGAACTTGGCGTTGTCGGCGCAGATGATGAAGTCGCACATCATCGCAAGCTCGCACCCCCCGCCCAGCGCGTAGCCCGACACCGCCGCGATGATCGGCTTGCGGATGCGCATGATCTGTTCGGTTTCGGGGGTGAAGAGATCGCCCGAGAAGGCTTCGACGAAGCTCTTGTCGCGCATCATCGCGATGTCGGCCCCGGCAGCAAAGGCCTTTTCCGAGCCGGTGAGAACGATGCAGCGGACCTTCTCGTTCTCCTGCGCCGCGGCGAGCGCCTCGGCAAGCTCGCCGAGCAGTTCGTCGTTCAGGGCGTTCATGGCGCTCGGCCGGTTCAGAGTGATCAGGGCGACATGGTTGTCCACGTCCACGATGATCGTTTCATAGGCCATGAAAAAGCTCGCGGTTGCTTCGGTATGAGGTTCGCAGCAATACCACGCGAACGCCCCTGTTCAACCTATCTTTGGCACCGCGCGCAAAAGAAAGAGGACCGTCCCGACTGCACGATCCGGCCGACGCTGGCGGTGCAATCGGGCGTGCGACAGGGCTGGTCCTCGCGCCCGTAGACGTGGAAGCTATGCTGGAAATATCCAAGCTCTCCATCGGCTTGCCGGAAATCGCGCAGCGAAGAGCCACCGGCCTCGATGGCTTCGCGCAAGACGTCTCTGATCACCGGAACAAGTGTCTCGACCCGGCCGGCGGAAATTCGGCCGGCATGACGCGTCGGCCTGATTTTTGCGCGAAAGAGCGCCTCGCAGACATAGATATTACCGAGACCCGCGACGACCCGCTGGTCGAGAAGTACCGACTTCACCGGGCTGCGCCGCCCCTTGAACGCCCCGACCAGATGCGCCGCGTCAAAGCCGTTGCCCAGCGGTTCAGGCCCGAGGCCGGCAAGCAGCCTGTGGGTCTCGGCGGCATCGGTCGGCACCAGGTCCATCGCGCCAAACCGGCGCGGGTCGTTGAAGGTGATGCGGGCGCCGGTGTCCATATGCAGCACCACGTGGTCGTGTTTCTCCGGCGCCGGATGATCATGCGCGAAAACGCCCAGCGGATCGCCAGACACGAGCATCCGGCCCGACATGCCCAGGTGTATGAGCAGCGTCTCGCCCGAGGCGAGGTCGGCCAGGATGTACTTCGAGCGCCGCCGCAACCGCAGGACCGTCTGCCCTGTCAGGCGCGCGGCCATGTCGGACGGAAACGGCCAGCGCAGGTCCGGCCGATTGACCTCGGCGCGCGCGATCGCGGCGCCCTCCATCACCGGCGCCAGCCCGCGGCGGACCGTCTCGACCTCTGGAAGTTCGGGCATCGGCCCCCTCGTGATTGGCCCTGTGACAAGGGGTCCATTGTGCATGCCCCCGCGCAGCCTATAACAAAGGTCCGAACGGCAAGGACCGCAAGAGCCCATGAGCGACAAGACAGACAGCACCACGCATTTCGGCTTCGAGACCGTGCCGGAAGGCGAGAAGGCCGGGCGCGTGCGCGGCGTCTTCAGCTCGGTCGCCAGCCGCTATGACGTCATGAACGACCTGATGAGCCTCGGCATCCACCGGATCTGGAAAGATGCGATGCTCGACTGGCTGGCACCGCGCCCGGGCCAAAAGCTGCTCGACGTGGCCGGCGGCACCGGCGACATTTCCTTCCGGTTCCTGCGCCGCGCGGGCAGCGGGCACGCCACCGTGCTCGACCTCACCGAGTCGATGCTGGACGAGGGTCGCAAGCGCGCCGAAGCGGCCGAACTCGGCGACAGCCTCGATTGGGTGGCGGGGGACGCGATGGCGCTGCCCTTCGAGGACGCGAGTTTCGACGTCTACACGATCAGCTTCGGCATCCGGAACGTGACCCGGCCGCAGGAGGCGCTGAACGAGGCGTTCCGGGTCCTGCGCCCCGGCGGTCGGCTGATGGTGCTGGAGTTCAGCCAGCTTCCCAACCCCGCGCTGCAGAAGGCCTACGATCTTTACAGCTTCAACGTGATCCCGCGCATGGGCGAGGTCGTGGCCCGCGACCGCGACAGCTACCAGTATCTCGTCGAGTCGATCCGCAACTTCCCCGACCAGGAGACCTTCCTCGGGATGGTGCGCGCAGCGGGGTTCGAAAACGCCAAGTACCGCAACCTCAGCATGGGTGTCGCCGCGTTGCATTCCGGCTGGAAACTCTGACATGCGCGGTCCGCACAACATCTGGCGCCTGATCCGGACCGGCGCGACGCTGGAACGCACCGGCGCGATGAACGTCGTTCTCGACGCCTTCGAGGCCCCTCCGGCCCTGCGCTTCGTCGCCCGGATGCTGGGCGTGCCGTTCAAGTGGCTGGGATATTCCGGCGATCCGGCGATGCCGCCGGCGACCCGGGCTCTGACAGCGCTGGGTCCCGCCTACATCAAATTCGGGCAGGTGCTCTCGACCCGGCCCGACATCGTCGGCGACGAGTTGTCGGTCCAGCTGCGCGTGCTGCAGGACAAGCTGCCGCCATTTCCGACAGAACAGGCGAAGGCCGAAGTCGAGCGCGAGCTGGGCCAGCCTACCGACGTCATCTTCTCCGAGTTCTCCGATCCCATCGCCGCCGCCTCGATCGCGCAGGTCCACAAGGCACGGCTTGCCGAGAACCGTGAACTGGTCGCGGTCAAGGTGCTGCGTCCGAACATCGAAAAGGCGTTCCGCAAGGACATCGACGCCTTCTACCTTGCCGCGCGCCTTGTCGACCTGCTGGCGCCCGGCGCCCGGCGCCTGCGCCCGATGGAAGTGATCGAGCATTTCGACGGCGTGGTGCGCGGCGAGTTGGACCTGCGGCTCGAATCCTCTGCCGCCTCGGAATTCGCCGCCAATACCGAGAAGGACGAGGGCTTTCAGCTTCCGACCGTGAAATGGGAGCATTCCGCGCGTCGCGTGATGACGCTGGAATGGGCCGAAGGCGTTCCCCTGGGCGACAATGCCGCCATCGACGCTGCCGGGCACGACCGGGTGGCGCTGAGCGAACGCGTGCTGACCCTGTTTCTCAGCCACGCGCTGCGCGACGGTTATTTCCACGCCGACATGCATCAGGGCAACCTCAAGGTCGCAGCCAACGGGAACATCATCGCCTACGACTTCGGCATCATGGGCCATATCGACGAGTACACGCGCCGGGTCTATGCCGAGATCCTCTTCGGGTTCATCCGGCGCGATTACAAGCGCGTGGCGCAGGTGCATTTCGAGGCCGGCTACGTGCCGATGGACAAGGACGTCGACGAATTCGCGCGCGCGTTGCGCGCCGTTGGCGAGCCGATCTTCGGCATGGACGCGACACGGATCTCGATGGGGCGCCTGCTGAGCTATCTTTTCGAGGTGACCGAACGTTTCGGCATGGAAACCCGGACCGAGCTGATCTTGCTGCAACGGACGATGGTCGTGGTCGAGGGGGTCGCGCGGTCGCTCAACCCGCAGATCAACATCTGGACCGTCGCGCGCCCGATCGTGTCGGATTACATCAACAAGTCCATCGGCCCGAAAGCGGTTCTGCGCGATCTGGGCCGCACGGCGCGCGTTCTGACCCGTTTCGGTCCGCGCCTGCCGGATCTGGTCGAGGCGGCTCTTGTCCGGCAAAGCAACTTTGAGCCACCCAAGCCCGGTGGCTTCAAACGCTGGATCGCCGGCGCCGCGATCCTCGGCGGCGCGCTGGGCGCCGCCGCAATCTGGCTGATTCAGGAATTGCTCTGACGCGGCTTACGCGACGCGTTCGATGGCCAGTGCGATGCCCTGCCCGCCGCCAATGCACATGGTGATCAGCGCCTTCGAGCCGCCGATACGCTCGAGCTCGTAAAGCGCCTTCACGGCGATGATCGCGCCCGTCGCGCCCACCGGATGTCCCAGCGCGATGGCCCCGCCGTTCGGATTCACCCTGGCGGCGTCGAAGCCCAACTCCTTGCTGACCGCGAGCGCCTGCGCCGCGAAGGCCTCGTTGCTCTCGATCACGTCGAAGTCGGCAACGGACAGCCCGGTACGGTCGAGCAACGCCTTCACCGCCGGAACCGGGCCGATGCCCATGACCTCCGGCCGCACGCCAGCATGGGCATAGCCGAGCACCCGTGCCTTGGGTTTCAGTCCGGCCTTCTCGGCCGCTTCCGCCGTCGCCAGCACGAGTGCGGCAGCCCCGTCGTTGATCCCGCTGGCATTGCCCGCGGTCACGCTGCCGTCCTTTCGGAACACCGCCGGCAGGCCGGCCAGCGCCTCGGCGGTGGTCATCTTGGGATGCTCGTCGGTGTCAAAGGGCACCATGTCTCGTTTGACCTGCTTTTCCACCGCGACGATCTGGCTGGCGAAACGTCCGTCCTCGATCGCGGCAGCCGCGCGCTCCTGGCTTTGCAGGGCGAAGCCGTCCTGTTCCTCGCGCGTCACCTGGTGCTCGCCCGCAACATTCTCGGCGGTCACCCCCATGTGGCCAGTGCCGAACGGGCAGTTGAGCGCGCCCAGCATCATGTCGAGGCTGCGCACGTCGCCCATCTTCGCGCCCCAGCGCGCATCCGGCATGATGAAGGGCGACCGCGACATGTTCTCGGCTCCGCCGGCGAGACCGAACTCCGCATCGCCCAGCATCAGGGACTGCACGACCGAAACGATGGCCTGCACGCCCGACCCGCACAGCCGGTTGACGTTCATCGCAGGCACGCTGTCGGGGATACCCGCGCCCATCGCGCCGACGCGCGACAGGTACATGTCGCGCGGCTCGGTGTTGATGACGTGGCCAAAGGCGACATGGCCGATCTGTCCCGGCTCGACGCCCGCGCGGTCCAGCGCAGCACCCGCGACGGTCGTGGCCAGGTCGCAGGGCGGCGTGCCGGCCAGCGATCCGCCGAAGCGTCCGATCGCCGTGCGCGCGCCGTCGAGTATCACGATTTCCTGTGTCATGGTTCAAACTCCCTTGTCGGTGTCGACTATGCGGAGCCACGCAGGGATTGTCAGCCGTTACCTTGCTGCACGCACCGGCGCCTTGACAGATCGGCGCGGTTCGTCGCATTTCTCCGTCATGACGGAAGACCGCGACGCTATCCTGACGCAGCTGCCCGCCCGCCTGAAGGAGGCACGGCGCGGCCAGGGCCTGTCGCTCGATGCCGTCGCCAAGCTTTCGGGTGTGTCGCGCTCGATGGTCAGCCAGATCGAACGTGGCGAGTCGAGCCCGACTATCGCGACGCTCTGGAACCTGACCCGGGCTTTGCAGGTCGATTTCGCCGGTCTGCTCGACGGCGCGGCAGCGCCGAGCCAGATCGAGGTGTGGCGCGACCGCCAGCTTCCGACCATCGACAACCTCGGGAAAGGCTGCCGGATCCGCATCCTGTCCCCGCCCGAGATGGCCGGTCGTCACGAGGTCTACGATCTCGTGATGGACACTGGCGCTGTTCTCGACAGTCAGCCCCACCGGCGCGGTGCGCGCGAACATCTGACCGTGGTCGAAGGCCGCGTCGACTTGACCAGCGCCGACGCGCACGAGAGCCTCGCCGCCGGGGACACGGCGCGCTACCCTGCGGACGTGCCGCACAAGATCTCGGCGACCGGCGGACCCGCGCGGGTCTTTCTCGTCGTGCAGGACAGCTGAACGGCACTCGACCGCGGAATCCGGCTTAACGGAGGATTTCCGCTAAACCGAATTTCCTCTATTCCGGAATCACGTCCGCAATGCTAGAAGCCTGGCAAAGGAGATGACAATGACCCAAGCCTTCCTGTCCCATGTCACCGAAATCCTCGCGCAGATCGAGGCGGACGGGATGATGAAGACGGAGCGCCTGATCACCTCACCGCAGGGCGGACGTATCACGGTCAACGAGCGCGAGGTCATCAACCTCTGCGCCAACAACTATCTCGGCCTCGCCGACCATCCCAAGCTGATCGCCGCAGCCGAGCAGGCGATGGACCCCAAGGGCTTCGGCATGGCCTCGGTCCGCTTCATCTGCGGGACGCAGGATCTGCACCGGGAACTCGAGCAGAAGCTCGCGGCGTATCTCGGCAAGGACGACTCGATCCTCTTCGCGGCCTGTTTCGACGCAAACGGCGGTCTCTTCGAGCCACTTCTCGGCCCCGAGGACGCGGTGGTTTCGGATGCGCTGAACCACGCCTCGATCATCGATGGGATCAGGCTCTGCAAGGCGAAGCGGTACCGCTACGCCAATTCCGACATGGACGACCTCGAAGGCCAGCTGAAGCAGGCGCGCGAGGACGGGGCGCGGCACATCATGATCGCCACGGACGGCGTCTTCAGCATGGACGGCTACCTTGCCAGGCTGCCCGAGATCACCGCGCTGGCCGAAAAATACGAGGCGTTGGTCATGGTCGACGACTGCCACGCGACCGGGTTCATGGGGCCGCAGGGGCGTGGCACGCCCGGACATTTCGGGGTCGACGTGGATATCCTTACCGGTACGCTCGGCAAGGCTCTGGGCGGGTCCATCGGCGGCTACATCGCCGGGCCGCAGCCCGTGATCGACCTCTTGCGCCAGCGCGCGCGGCCCTACCTCTTTTCCAACTCGCTGCCGCCCGCGATCGTCGCGGCGGGCATCGAGGCGCTGAATCTGGTCGAGGCGGGCGACGATCTGCGCACGCGGCTCTTCGACAATGCCTATTACTGGCGTGCCGGGTTGTCGGACCTCGGGTACGACCTGCTCGATGGCGAGCATCCGATCATCCCGGTCATGCTGGGCGAAGCGCAACTGGCGCAGGACCTCGCGGCTCGGCTCTTCGAGGAAGGTGTCTATGTGTCCGGGTTCTTCTTTCCCGTCGTCCCGCGTGGGCAGGCCCGGATTCGCACCCAGATGAACGCGGCACTCACCCGCGAGGATCTGGACCGGGCGCTCGCCGCCTTCCGAACCGCCGGAAAGGCCTGCGGAGTCCTGACTTAGAGACTGTTTTCTGCCGGAGGGCGAAACATGCAAACCAATGAAATGAAAGCGCTGGTCAAGGCCCATGCCCGCGAAGGACTCTGGATGCAGAGCGCCCCCGTGCCCGAGATCGGACCCGATGACGTTCTCATCCGGATCAACGCGACGGGCATCTGCGGCACCGATATTCACATTTGGAATTGGGACGACTGGGCGGCAAAGACCGTGCCGGTGCCGCTGATCACCGGCCACGAATTCGCGGGCGAGATCGTCGAGCTGGGGCGCAACGTGACCGACCTTGAGATCGGGCAACGCTGTTCTGGCGAAGGCCACCTGATCGGCAAGACCTCGCGACAAAGCCGCGCCGGCAAGTTCCACCTCGACCCGGCAACACGCGGCATCGGCGTGAACGAACCCGGCGCTTTCGCCGAGTACCTGCGCCTGCCAGCCTTCAACGTCGTGCCGCTGCCCGAAGAAATCCCCGACGAAATCGGCGCGATCCTCGATCCGCTGGGCAATGCCGTGCACACGGCGCTGAGCTTCGATCTGGTGGGCGAGGACGTGCTGATCACCGGTGCCGGGCCGATCGGGATCATGGCGGCAGCAGTTGCGCGTCATGTCGGGGCGCGGCACGTGGTGATCACGGATGTGAACCCGGATCGCCTGGCGCTCGCCGAGAAGGTCGCCGATGTGGTGCCGGTCAATGTCACGCGGCAGGACCTTTCGGAAACAGTCTCTGATCTGGGGATGAAGCAGGGGTTCGACGTCGGGCTCGAGATGTCCGGCAACCAGCGCGCGCTCGACCAGATGGTAGAGGCGATGACAATGGGCGGGCGCATCGCGATGCTGGGCATCCCACCGGGCAAGTCGCCCGTGGACTGGAGCCGGATCGTGTTCAAGGCGATCACCATCAAGGGCGTCTACGGCCGCGAGATCTTCGAGACATGGTACAAGATGATCGCCATGCTGCAGAACGGTCTCGACGTCTCGCAGGTGATCACTCATCGCTTTCCGGTCGATGACTTCGAGCAGGGATTCGAGGTCATGCGGTCCGGGCGCTCGGGCAAGGTTGTGCTGGACTGGCGTCAGCCGTAAGGCAGCGCCTGCCGACCCTCGTCACTCAATAGCCAAGCGTCGCGGCCCTCGAAGACCGCGGCATGCAGGTTGCGGAAATACCCCGCCCCGCCGTCGAGGTTCACCCGGTTCACGTATCGTGTCGGCCAGTCGAGCGCAGTGTGCCCATGTACCACCATCCGCCCGTGATCGGTGCGGTCCTCGAGGAAGCCCTGGCGGATCCAGACCAGATCCTCCTCGTCCTGCTCCTCGAGCGGCACGCCGGGGCGAATGCCTGCGTGTACGCAGATCAGGTCGTCAGTGACATGCATCGTCGGGAGCGAGGCAAGGAACTCCCGGTGCGCGTCCGGCACGGCCTCGACCGCCGCGGCATGGACCTCGGCCAGATCGGAGCGCTCGTGCGCCTCGACCCCGTAGGAGGCCATGGTCTTGTCTCCGCCGAGTCGCGGGTCGAACCAGTAGAGCCCAGGCCGCGTCGAGGGATCGTGTACCGTCCGCGCATCGATGAAGTTGCGCAGGTAGCGGTCATGGTTGCCCATCAGCGTGACCCAGTTCCGACCCGTACGCCGGGCCTCTGCCAGAAAGTCGATCACACCGGCGCTCTCAGGGCCGCGGTCCACGTAGTCGCCCAGCAGCACGACCCGGGCGTCCGGCCCACCGTCCGCCTCGATCAGCTCCATCACCCGGTGCAGTTCGTCGAGGCGACCGTGGATGTCGCCGATGGCATATATCGGTTCGCTCATGCCGAGCGGCCTAACCCATGGGCATGCGATTGGAAAGGGCGCTCAGCCTGCCGTGGGCAGGGGCGGCTCGCCGGCGTTCAGCGGCTCCATCAAGTCCGCGATCCGGTCGCGCAGCCAGCGGTGCGGAGCGGAGGCCGAGGCACGGCGATGCCAGACCATTCCGATCAGAGGCAGCGGCATCGGCATCGGCGGCGCATGGACGGTCAGGTCGAGCTTCCGCGCGATCTTGTACGCCATCTGCTGCGGGATCAATGCGACGTGATCGCTTTCGGCCACCGCACTGCAGACCCCGTAAAAGACCGGCATCGTCATCACCACCTGCCGCTTTCGGCCGACCTTGGCCAGGGCCGCGTCACCCATCGCCGAAAGGTTGCCCTCGGGCGAGAACAGGATGTGACCCAACGCACAGAACACATCCATCGGGACTGCAGCCGCCTCCGCCAGGTCTGCAAGCGCCGGGTGTCCGCGTCGGGCGATCATCGCGAAGCTCGAGTTGAACAACGGTCGCCACTCGGTCCAGGCGGGCAGATGCGCCGGACGCGGGATCAGAGCGAGGTCGACGTCGTAGGTTTCGAGCTTGCCGAGGTAGTTGTCCGGTACCAGATCGACCAGTTGCATGCGCATTCGCGGCGCTTCGCGGGCCAGCCGCTCGGCGAGCTGCGGCATCAGCATCTCGGCGAAGAAATCGCTGCCCGAAATCTTGAACCTGTCGGTCGAAACCGCCGGATCGAAGACCGGTGGCCCGGCAAGCACATGCTCGACCCGGTCCAGCAGATCTCCGAGCGGCAGGGCGAGCGCGCGGGCGTAGTCGGTGGGTTCCAGCCGCTGTCCGACCCGCACGAAAAGCGGGTCGTTCAGCGCGGCGCGCAAACGTCCCAAGGCCGCCGAGACCGCCGGTTGCGACAAGCCGATGCGCTGACCGGCCTTGGTCGTCGATTCCTCGCGCAAAAGCGCGTCGAGCACGCGCAGAAGGTTGAGGTCGAAGCTGCCCAAATTCATGAGACGAATAGATAACATACGATCAATCAATTTTGCGCATTAACTTTGAGGCGGCATCATCGACATGCCGGTTCGACGCCGGTTTTGAAACAGTTTCAGCATCCTGCCGGTCAGGACCGGCCATATTTTTCGAGTGAGGAGAACCGATATGAAGGATACCGATTTTACTGGTCTGCAATGGCTGGGCGTCACTTACGACATCATCCTGTCGAAAGAGGCGAGCGGCGGAACGATGTCGATCGTCGATTCCAACAGCCCCGCGGGCTCGGGTCCGCCGATGCACATCCACCACGATGCCGACGAGACCTTCGTCATGCTGACCGGGTCCTGCGATTTCGTGCGCGGCGGCGAGCGTCTGCGCGCCGGGCCGGGCGAGACGGTGTTCATTCCCCGCGGCACCGAACACACGTTCCGCGTCACCGACGACGGACCCAGCCGTCACCTGGTGATCCTGACGCCGGGCGGGTTCGAGGGCTTCTTTAAGGCGATGTCGGACGGTCAGTACGCAATTCCCGACGACATGGAGGATATCGGCCGCATCGCGGGCGAGCATCACCTGGAATTCACCGGACCGCCGCTGGAAGGCTGAAAACAGTCACTGAGACGGTCAAATCATACACGGGACAGAGGAACCTCCAATGAAAGGTCTATCTCTCGCATTCATGCTCAGCGGGATCGTCGCCGTCATCGTCGGGATGGTCTGGGGGCTGCAGATGGGCGCCAGCCAGGATCACACCATGGCGCCGGCCCATGCGCACCTGAACCTTCTGGGCTGGGTCAGCCTGTCGATCTTCGCGGTCTATTACCATCTCGTGCCCCGCGCCGAAGACAGCCGGCTTGCCAAGCTGCATTTTGCGCTGGCGGTGGGCGGGCTGATCCTGATGGTGCCCGGCATCGCCATGGCCAACGTGGGCCGTGGCGAGGGTCTTGCCATCGCCGGGTCGCTCGTCGTCTTCCTGTCGATGCTGGCCTTTCTCGTCGTTGTCCTGCGCACGCGCGAAACGGCGGACGCCTTGACGCCGGCCGGAACGTCTCGCGCCGCCTGAGCCCGGGACGAAAAAAGGGCGCCCCGCAGGCGCCCTTTCACGGTTGCTGACGTACCGCGAATTCAGGCGACGTCGAAGACCAGCGGCTTGACCTGGGTGAAGAGGCCGGTGTCCACCAGCTTGCCAATGACCGGGGCCGGCACTTCTTCGTCGACATAAAGCAGCGCGATGGCCTCGCCCTTCACCGCGGACCGTCCGAGCGTGAAGTTGGCGATGTTCACCCCGTTCTGGCCCATGGTCTGGCCCAGCGTGCCGATGATCCCCGGCACATCCTCGTTGGTGGTGTACAGCATGTGCGCGCCGACCTCGGCATCGATGTTGATGCCCTTGATCTGGATGAAGCGCGGCTTGCCGTCCGAGAACACCGTCCCGGCGATCGAGCGCTCGCGCTTCGAGGTCACCACGGTCACCTTGACGTAGCCGTCGAAGACCCCCGATTTGTGCTGGTTCGTCGTGGAGATCTGGATGCCGCGTTCCTCGGCCACCACCGGGGCCGAGACCATGTTCACCTCGGGGTTCACCTTCTTCATGATCCCCGCGATCACCGAGCAGTTCAGCGCCTCGAGGTTCATCTCGGCCACGCTGCCGTCATAGAGAATGTTGATCGCCTTGATCGGCTCGTCCGTCATCTGCCCGACGAACGACCCCAGGTGCCCGGCGAGCTTGACCCACGGCCCCATCACGCGGGCCTCCTCGGCCGTGACCGACGGCATGTTGAGCGCATTCTGCACGGCACCGGTCAGCAGGTAGTCCGACATCTGCTCGGCCACCTGCAGGGCGACGTTCTCCTGCGCCTCGGTGGTCGCGGCACCAAGGTGCGGGGTGCAGACCACGTTGGGCAGGCCGAAAAGAGGGTTCTCGGTCGCCGGTTCCTTCGAGAAGACGTCAAAGGCGGCTCCGGCGACATGGCCCGACTTGAGCGCCTCGGCCAGCGCCTCTTCGTCCACCAGTCCGCCACGCGCGCAGTTGATGATGCGCACGCCCTTCTTGGTCTTGGCGAGATTTTCCTTGGACAGGATGTTGCGGGTCTGATCGGTCAGCGGCACGTGCAGCGTGATGAAGTCGGCCCGGGCAAGCAGTTCGTCGAGATCCACCTTCTCAACGCCCATCTTGTCGGCCTTCTCCTGGCCCAGGAAGGGATCGTAGGCGATGACCTTCATCTTCAGCCCGCGCGCCCGATCGCAAACGATGCCGCCGATGTTGCCGGCACCGATCACCCCAAGGGTCTTGCCGGTCAGCTCGACCCCCATGAACTTCGACTTTTCCCACTTTCCGGCATGGGTCGAGGCCGAGGCTTCGGGGATTTGACGCGCGACGGCGAACATCATCGCGATGGCATGTTCGGCGGTGGTGATCATGTTACCGAAGGGCGTGTTCATCACGATGACGCCGCGCCGCGAGGCGGCGTTCTTGTCGATGTTGTCGGTGCCGATGCCGGCGCGCCCGATCACCTTCAGGTTCGGCGCGTTCTCGAGGATTTTCTCGGTGACCTTCGTGGCCGATCGGATCGCGAGACCGTCGTAATTGCCGATGATCTCGGCCAGCTTGTCCTTGTCCTTGCCCACGTCGGGCTGGAAATCGACATCGATGCCGCGGTCACGGAAGATCTGCACGGCAGCATCCGACAGCTTGTCGGAAATGAGTACCTTGGGGGCCATGTCTGGTGGTCCTTGAATTTATGGTGTCTTGGGGCCGGACGAACGGTTCTCCGCCCGGCGAAAGGGATCAGGCGTCGACGGACTGCGCCGCGATCTCGGTCTCGAAGGCCCATTCGAGCCAGGGCAGCATCGCCTCGATGTCCGATGTCTCGACCGTGCCGCCGCACCAGATGCGCAACCCGGCAGGTGCGTCGCGGTAGGCCCCGATATCCAGCGCCACCCCTTCGTCCGCGAGACGCTTGGCGACCGCCTTGGCGAAAGCTGCGCCATCCGCGATCCGGTCGTCGCTGAACTTCAGGCAGACCGAGGTGTTGGACCGCGTCGCGGGATTGGTGGCCAGGAAATCGATCCAGTCATGCGTCTCTACAAAGGCGGAAATCGCCGCCGTGTTGGCATCCGCCCGCGCGATCAGCCCGTCGAGCCCGCCCACGGATTTCGCCCAGTCGAGCGCCTGCAGGTAATCCTCGACGCAGAGCATCGACGGTGTGTTGATGGTCTCGCCCTTGAAGATGCCCTCGATCAGCTTGCCGCCCTTGGTCAGGCGGAAGATCTTCGGCATGGGCCAGGCCGGCGTGTAGCTTTCCAGCCGCTCCACGGCGCGCGGGCTGAGGATCAGCATGCCATGCGCCGCCTCGCCGCCCAGAACCTTCTGCCAAGAGAAGGTGGTGACATCGAGCTTGTCCCAGGGCAGGTCGACCGCAAAGGCCGCCGAGGTCGCATCGCAAAGCGTCAGGCCCGCGCGGTCCGCCGGGATCACGTCGCCCGAGGCCACCCGCACGCCCGAGGTGGTGCCGTTCCAGGTGAAGCAGACGTCGCGGTCGTAGTTCAGCGCAGCCATGTCGACGATCTCGCCATAGTCGGCGGTATGTACGGTGTGCGCGATCCTGAGCTGCTTGGCGACGTCCGTCACCCAGCCCGCGCCAAAACTTTCCCAGGCCACCATCTCGGCCGGACGCTCACCCAGCAGCGACCACATCGCCATTTCGAATGCGCCGGTGTCCGAGGCGGGTACGATGCCGATGCGGTAGTCGGCGGGCACGCCGAGGATTTCGCGCGTGGTCTCGATCGCGGCCAGCAGCTTGGCCTTGCCCTCGGCAGCGCGGTGGCTGCGCCCGAGCGGGGCAGAGGCCAGTTTCGCCAGATCATGTGCAGGGGGTTTGGCGCAGGGGCCGGAGGAGAACCGCGGATTGACCGGCCGCGATGCCGGTTTGGTCATAGCCATTGATGCTACCCTTCCAGATAAGCGCCCCTCGTTGGGGAGGGGTGTCCCGCGGACCGCAATAGGGCCGGTCGCCGGCTGGCACAATCGCAAAAAGCGGGCTAGAACGCCGCATCATCGCAATTTCGCGACATCGACGACGCCTATCGGAAACTTCCCCATGTACGTGGCTACCCTGCTCACCGCCCCGGCGGCCCCCTCGCTCGACCCCGCGCTGGTCGACTCTCTGCGCAACGCCTGGGGCGGCGGGGACGCCGTCTGGCTGGCCCCTGACGAAGCGGCGGAATTTCCGCTCGACCGCATGCCGGAAAATCGCTGGGAGGTCTGGGCCGACCTGCAGGGGATGGGCGTGGACCTCGTCGTGCTGCCCGCGCGCGGACGGCGCAAGGCGATGCTGCTGGCCGACATGGACAGCACCATGATCGAGCAGGAATGCATTGACGAGCTGGCCGACGTCGCCGGTGTCGGAGCGCGGGTCAAGGAGATCACCGCCCGGGCAATGAACGGTGAGCTCGACTTCGAAGGCGCGTTGCGCGAACGGGTCGGCCTTCTGGCCGGGCAGGACGCGGGCATCGTCGACAAGGTGCTGGCCGAGCGCATCACCTACATGCCCGGCGGTCGGACCCTCGTGGCGACCATGCGCGCCAACGGTGGCTATGCCGCGCTGGTTTCGGGCGGGTTCACCGCCTTCACCTCCCGTGTCGCCGAGGCGCTGGGCTTCGACGAGAACCGCGCCAACACGCTGGGAACCGAGGACGGCAGGCTGACGGGCATTCCCGTCGAGCCGATCCTCGGACGGCAGGCCAAGGTCGACGCGCTGGAAGAGATCACGGCACGGCTCGGCCTCTCCGAAGCCGAGGTGATCGCCGTCGGCGACGGGGCCAACGATCTCGGGATGCTCAAGCGCGCCGGGACCGGCGTGGCGCTGCACGCAAAGCCCGCGGTGGCCGCGGAATGCGAGGCGCGGATTAACTTCGGTAACCTGACCGCGCTGCTTTACCTCCAGGGCTATGCCCGCGCCGAATTCGTTTCGGGCTGATCCGGCGCCATCACTGCCACCTCTCGAACCGCCGCGATTCGTGCTAGACTGCGCGTCGGAATTGGCACGGGAGGACAAGACATGCCTGATTTCCTATTCGCCTATCACGGCGGCAAGAAACCCGAGACCGAGGAGGAAGGCGCGCAGGTCATGGCCGCTTGGCAAAGCTGGTTCGAGGGCATGGGCGAAGCCGTGGTGAACCCGGGCAATCCGGTCGGCATGTCGAAAACCGTCGATTCCACGGGCGTGCGCGATGACGGCGGCGCGAACCCGGTCTCGGGCTTTACTGTCGTGCGCGCGGAAAACATCGACGGCGCGCTTGAGATGTCGCGCGGCTGCCCGATGGTCGTCGACGGATCGGGTTCGATCGAAGTGGCTGAAATTCTCGAGATGTAGGGCTCAGCGCAGCGCGTCCGCGGCCCGGATCGACCCGACGTCGATGCCGCGACGGTTGCGCAGCGTCGCGTCGAGATACTTGCGCGTCGCCGGGTGCTCGGCGTCGAGTACGCCGAGACGCACGAGGATTGCCGCGATGGCGCATTCCGCCGCCCGCGTCCCGCCATCCAGGATCTTGAGCGCCACGCCCAGCTTCTGCTCGGGCAGGATGGCGACGAAGAACGCCTCGGCCCCGGTCTTGATCGCGACCTTGCCGTCCATCGCGCGCATCAGCTCGGTGCAGGCGCGGCCTTCGCCCGCGACAAGGTCGGGATGCGCGCGCATCGCCTCGTGCAGGCGTGTTTCGGGCGCATCGGCAGGCGCCGCGGCAAAGCGCGCCATCGCCCGGGCCATGCCCTGCAGCGAGCTTGCGTAGTTGGGTGCCGAGCAGCCGTCGATGCCCCAGCCGGGCGAGGTTTCGCCGGTCGCCTCCTCGAATGCCTCGAGACAGGCGGCCTGCACCGGGTGATCGGGGTCGATGTACTCCGGCCCTGCGCCCAGATGCTTGCCGAGCGTGAGGAAACCAGCGTGCTTGCCCGAACAATTGTTGTGGATCTGACAAGGCGATTCATGCGCGCGGATCAGCGCGTCGCGCGCCGGAATGTCGGCGGGTTCCTGCGGGCCGCAGCGCAGATCGCTTTCGCCCAAACCAGCGTCCTTCAGCCACCTGTCGACACGCTGCGTATGGATTTCGGCCCCGTTATGCGAGGCGCAAGCCAATGCGAGATGCTCGTCGGTGAGGCGCGCAGCATCCGCGGCCCCCGAGGTCAACAGCGGCAGCGCCTGGATCATCTTGGACGAACTGCGCGGATACACCACCGCCTGCGGGTCGCCCCAGGCCTCGACGATCTCGCCCGAGGCGTCGCAGATCACCGCGTGACCGGCATGAACCGATTCGAGGAACGGTCCGCGCCAGATTTCCGCCAGGGTCGTCGCCGTGCTCATCATTCCCTCGTGATTGATCGCAAATCCAATGAAACCGGGTCTTTCGCCCGGAGCGCCTTTCGCGTTACTGTGCCTCTTGTCGAGAAGATTGCGGGGCGATGCAAGAGACGGGCCAGAAAGGTCCGCCGGGCGTCGCCGCAGCGCGTTGAGGTCAAGGACAGCTGGAGGCTGCAAAACATGGTACTTTCCAGAACATTCGGAACGGCGTTTGCGGTTCTGGCACTGACGGCCACCGGGTCGTTGGCGCAGGACCAGAGCACCAACCGGGTGGCGGCGCAGACGGACTGGAGCGTGTTCGTCGAGAACAACCCCAAGGAATGCTGGGGCGTGTCGACCCCGAAGGAAACCGTCAACTCCAAGGACGGGCGCGTCGTCGCGGTGAACCGCGGCCAGACCCTGCTGATGGTGTTCTACCGGCCCAGCGCGAACGCAAGCGGTCAGGTCGCCTTTACAGGCGGCTACCCTTTCGCCAGCGGGTCCACGGTCAACGTGAACATCAGCGGCACCGAGTTCGAGCTTTTCACCGAAGGCGAATGGGCCTGGCCCGCAACCCCCGCCGACGACGCCAAGATCATCGCGGCGATGAAGCGCGGCGCGGATGCCGTGGTTTCGGGCCGCTCTGGACGCGGCACCGACACGAAAGACACCTTCTCGCTGCTCGGCTTCACCGCCGCGGTCGAGGATGCCGAGAAGCGCTGCGCCGGGTAACGCTGCGTCACATTGTGATCCCGACAGCCCCGTTCGCGGGGCTGTTTTGTTTTGATTTCGCGCCAAACGCCTATATGGAAGCCGCCTAACACTGGGAAAGGCCCGCGCCATGACCGCCAACGCACCGATCACGCAGGACGTGCACACGATCCCCCGGAAGCTGCCGGACGGGCCGGTGAACCTTGTCGGCCTGACCCGCGACCGGATGCGCGATGTCCTGATCGAGGCCGGAACGCCGGAAAAGCAGGCCAAGATGCGCGTCGGTCAGATCTGGCAGTGGATCTACCAGTGGGGCGTGCGCGACTTCGACGCCATGACCAACCTCGCCAAGCCTTACCGCGCGATGCTGAAAGAGCGTTTCGTGATCGCGGTCCCCGAGGTCGTTTCGAAACTCGTCAGCGAGGACGGCACCCGCAAGTACCTCGTCCGGATCGCCGGCGGGCACGAGGTCGAGATCGTCTACATTCCCGAAGACGGCCGCGGCACCTTGTGCGTGTCGAGCCAGGTCGGCTGCACGCTTACCTGCTCGTTCTGCCACACCGGCACGCAAAAGCTGGTGCGCAACCTGACTGCGGGTGAGATCATCGGCCAGGTCATGGTGGTACGCGACGACCTGGGCGAATGGCCCGAGATCGGCGCGCCCAAGGACGAAACGCGGCTTTTGTCGAACATCGTGCTGATGGGCATGGGCGAGCCGCTCTACAACTTCGAGAACGTCCGCGACGCAATGAAGATCGCGATGGACGCCGAAGGCATCCAGCTCTCGCGCCGCCGGATCACGCTCTCGACCTCGGGTGTGGTGCCCGAGATCGCGCGCACCGCCGAAGAGATCGGCTGCCAGCTTGCGGTCAGCTTCCACGCCACCACCGATGAGACCCGCGACCGGCTGGTGCCGATCAACAAGCGCTGGAACATCGCCGAGCTGCTCGCGGCGCTCAAGGCCTATCCCAAGGCGAGCAACTCCGAGCGGATCACCTTCGAATACGTGATGCTCGACGGGGTGAATGACAGCGACGAGGACGCCCGGCGGCTGGTGGAACTGATCAAGGGCATCCCGGCCAAGATCAACCTGATCCCGTTCAACGAATGGCCCGGCGCGCCGTACAAACGGTCGTCGAACAATCGCATCCGGGCCTTTGCCGACATCATCTACAAGGCCGGCTATGCCACGCCGATCCGCACGCCGCGCGGCGAGGACATCATGGCGGCCTGCGGGCAGCTCAAGTCCGCCACCGAACGGGCGCGCAAGTCGCGCCGGCAGGTCGAGGCGGAGGCGGGGCTGAGCCAAGGCTGATGCGCCGGCGCGACCTTCTCGTGATCGGGTCGGTCGCGGCTGTCGCGGTTGCGATTCCGCCGATCCTGCGCCACTGGCCGAGCGATTTCGACTTCGTGCCGATCAACGGCTTTCCGGGTTTCCGGCTTCTGCAAGGTGGCGCGATGTCCGCGGGACCGGTGGCGCTGATCGGTCTCGACTCCCCACAATCGACGCCAATTGCGGAGGTCTCCGACCCCTGTCTTGCGTTCTTCGGACCGTCCGGATGGACCGAGGGCCAACTGCCGATTGCAGTATTCAGTGACTATTTCTGCTCGGTCTGCGCCGATCTCGAGCGTCGACTGCACGCGCTGGAAGACAGCGGCGCGCCCGTGCGGCTGATCCGGCACGAACTGCCGCTGCTCGGCCCACGATCGCTGCACGCCGCCAGGGTGGCGCTCGCTTCGCGCCAACAGGGAGCTTACGAGGCCGTCAGCCGCGATCTCATGCAGCGCAACCTGTCGCCCGGCGCGGCGGCCGTGCGCGCCCTCGCCGACCGGCACGGCCTCGACCCGGATCGCTTGACGCGGGATGCGGCCTCCGAAGAGGTGAATGACGCTATTGCGGCCGAGCTTGCCCTCGGCCGCGCGCTGGGCATTCCAGGCACGCCTGCGACCTTCGTCGGGCGTACTCTCGTGATTGGAAACATCGAGGATGCGCGGCTCGACGCGCTCATCGAACTGGAACGCGATACCCCGTTCGATACCTGTGCCTGAGCGTCAGCCGCGCAGCTTGCTGACGATCCACAGCAGCAGCACGGAGCCCGCGACCGCGATGATCAGGGCCGACCAGAAGCCGCTGGCTCCGATCCCGAAAAAGCTGCCGATGAACGCCCCGAGATAGGCGCCGATGACGCCGACGATCAGGTTCTTCAGCAACCCGTGGTCGCGCTTCATGATCTTTTCCGCGATCCAGCCGGCCAGAAGTCCGACGATGAGGAAGGCAAACCATCCGATACCCATGACACTCGCTCCTTTTACGTATCAGTCCCTTACCGCTCACAATGCGGTGACGGCGCGTTTGTTCCGGGAACCCGGCAGGCCCCGAGGTGTTCGCCAGTGTTGCAGACGAGGAGGTTTCACCAAATGGCAAAAGGCTATAGCGAAGGCACCAAGGTCGAATGGGATTGGGGCAACGGCACCGGCACCGGCAAGGTGGTCAAGGTCTATACCCAGAAACAGACGCTCAAGATCGACGGCTCGGACGTCACCCGCGACGCGGACGAGGAGTGCCCCGCCTACCGGATCGAGCAGGACGACGGGGACACGGTCCTGAAGTCGCACAGCGAGGTCCGAAAGGCCTGACTGGTCACGACTAGAGGCGCGGGTCCTGCCGGCCCGGGATTTCCGAACGCGGCGGCGCCGGCTCCCACGCGTCGATCAGGTCGACCGCCTCCTGCGCGGTCTCGACGAAGCGGAACAGGTCGAGATCTTCCCGGGAAATCGTGCCGGCCCGCGACAGGGCCTCCCAGTTCAGGATTTCGTTCCAGAACTCCTCGCCGAAAAGCAGCAGCGGGATGCGCTGCATGCGCCCGGTCTGGATCAGGGTCAGGGTTTCGAAAAGTTCGTCCATCGTCCCGAATCCGCCCGGGAAAACGCAGACCGCGCGGGCGCGCATCAAAAAATGCATTTTGCGGATCGCAAAGTAGTGGAAGTTGAAGCACAGCTCGGGCGTGACGAAAGTGTTTGGCGCCTGCTCGTGCGGCAGAACGATGTTGAGCCCGATCGACATGCCGCCCGCATCCGCCGCACCGCGGTTGCCCGCCTCCATGACACCCGGACCGCCGCCCGTCACGATCACGTTCTCGCCCGGCTCTTCGTTGCTCTTGAGCGTCATCAGCCGCGCGAACTCGCGCGCCTCGTCGTAGAACCGCGACAGCGCGGCCAGGTAAGGTGTCTTGGCCTCGTCCTTCTCCGCCGGACGCGGCACCCGCGCACCGCCGAACAGCACAACGGTACTGCGAATGCCATGCGCGTCGAGCTCCATCTCCGGCTTCAAGAGCTCAAGTTGAAGGCGCACCGGCCGCAATTCTTGCCGGCACATGAAATCCTCGTCGAGAAAGGCAAGCCGGTAGGCCGAGGATCGGGTCTGCGGCGTATCGGGCACGCTCCGGCTGGCGGCACGATCGGTTCCGGCGTCGCGCAGGGGATGGCGGGGTTTCGGCATGATACTCTCCGGAATGGCACTGTCGGCCCACAGACTTGGCGGTTGAGCGCAAAGATGCAATGGCCGTCGAATCGATGACCGCGATTGCGCGTCGGGGGTCCGGACGCTATAGCCCCGGCAACCTGACGAAACGTTATTCGGAGTGTCCAAATGTCGAACGCCCAGCTCGAAACCGCAATCGAATCCGCCTGGGAGTCGCGCGACACGATCACGCCGTCAACATCCGGCGAAACCCGCGAGGCGATTGAGGCCACGCTCGACGCGCTCGACAGCGGCAAGCTGCGGGTGGCCGAAAAGCGGGACGGTGGCGACTGGCACGTCAACCAGTGGGCCAAGAAGGCGGTTCTGCTCGGCTTTCGCATCAAGGACATGGAACAACAGCAGGGCGGCCCGCAGGGTGGCGGCTGGTGGGACAAGGTCGACAGCAAGTTCGAGGGCTGGGGCGACAACCAGTGGCGCGCGGCCGGCTTCCGCGCGGTGCCGAACTGCGTCGTGCGCAAGTCGGCCTTCATCGCGCCGGGCGTCGTGCTGATGCCCTCCTTCGTCAACCTCGGGGCCTACGTCGACGAAGGCACGATGGTCGATACCTGGGCCACGGTCGGCTCGTGCGCGCAGATCGGCAAGAACGTGCATCTCTCGGGCGGCGTCGGCATCGGCGGGGTGCTGGAGCCGATGCAGGCAGGTCCCACGATCATCGAGGACAACTGTTTCATCGGCGCGCGGTCCGAGGTGGTCGAAGGGTGCATCGTACGCGAAGGCTCGGTTCTGGGCATGGGCGTGTTCATCGGCAAGTCGACCAAGATCGTGGATCGTGAGACCGGCGCGGTCAGCTATGGCGAGGTCCCGGCAGGTTCGGTCGTGGTGGCGGGTTCGATGCCGTCGAAGAACAATATCAGTCTCTATTGCGCGGTGATCGTGAAGAAGGTGGACGCGCAGACCCGCTCCAAGACGTCGATCAACGAGCTGCTGCGCGACTGATGACGGCCAAGGGTGACGGCAAGAACAAGGTCTCGCGCCAGCAGGTCTATACCCTGCTGGTGCAGGTCGGACGGCGGCCCGGCGACGGGCTGCCCGAGAAGGCCAGCGGCGCAGGGCTGGTGGTCTATGCCTCAGGCGTCGACGAAGCCGAAGCGGTGCGCGAAACCGTTGCCGTGCTGAAACAGGCCGAGATGGCCCCTCTCGACGTGACCGGCTACGGCACGCTTCCCGAGCGCGAAGCGCAGGGGCATGACATCTCGGAAGAAGAGCGCGGCCTGATGCAGCGCGCGCTGGAGGAAAACGCTGTGATCGTCGCCCAGATGGAGCCGTTCTATGGCACCCATCCCGGGATGGATGCAGACTGAGGCGTACCGGATTTTTGCAAAAATCCGGGCCGGAAAATTGCAATTTTCCGGGGCCGCGCGAGGACGTACAGTCGCGCAAAACCGGCAGATACAGGAGATTTCATGCCGACCGATCCCGCCCTGCTGACCGCCGACCTGATCCGATGCGCTTCCGTGACACCCGAGGATGCCGGAGCGCTTGCCGTGATCGAGGAGCGGCTTTCCGAAGCCGGGTTCGCCTGTACGCGCGTCGAGCGCGGCGGCATCTCCAACCTCTTCGCGCGCTGGGGTGATAAAGGCCATCCGAAAAGCTTCGGCTTCAACGGCCATACCGACGTGGTCCCCGTGGGCGACGCGGCGGCCTGGACCCACCCGCCTTTCGCCGCTGAACTCGTAGAGGGCGTTCTTTTCGGGCGCGGCGCCACAGACATGAAGTCCGGCGTGGCGGCCTTCGTCGCGGCGGCGGTCGATTTCGTGACCGAGACGCCTCCCGATGGCGCGGTGATCCTCGCGATCACCGGCGACGAGGAAGGCGACGCCGTGGATGGCACCATCGCCCTTCTCGATCACATGAGCGGGGCCGACGAGCGCATGTCGGTCTGCCTTGTCGGAGAGCCGACCTGCCCCGAGCGCATGGGCGAGATGATCAAGATCGGGCGGCGCGGATCGATGTCGGCCTGGATCCGGGTCGTCGGAAAGCAGGGCCATTCCGCCTACCCGCACCGCGCACTCAACCCGCTGCCTGCGCTCGTGCGTCTGCTCGACCGGCTGTCGAGCCACACGCTTGATGAGGGCACCGAGCATTTCGATGCCTCGACGCTGGCGGTGGTCACCGTGGATACCGGCAACCCCGCGACCAACGTGATCCCGGCCGAGGCGCGCGCCACGCTCAATATCCGCTTCAACGACCTGCACAGCGGCGCCAGCCTGACCGAATGGCTCGAACGGGAAACAGGCTCTATCGAGGCGGAATTCGGCGTTTCGGTCGAGATGACGGTGAAGGTTTCGGGCGAAGCTTTCCTGACCCCGCCGGGGCCGCTCAGCGACCTCGTTACGGCGGCGGTCGAGGCCGAGACGGGGATCGAGCCGGAGCTCTCGACCACGGGCGGCACTTCGGACGCGCGCTTCATCAAGGATCATTGCCCGGTGGTCGAGTTCGGTCTTGTCGGCCGGACCATGCACCAGGTCGACGAATGCGTGCCGGTCGAGCAGATCCACCAGCTCAAGGCGATCTACATCCGGGTCCTGCGCGACTATTTCGCATGAGGCGCACGCTTGTCGTGATGCTCAAGGAACCGCGTCCGGGCCGGGTCAAGACGCGGCTGGGACGCGAGATCGGCATGGTCGATGCGGCCTGGTGGTTCCGGCACCAGACCCGGCGACTGTTGCGCCGGCTGCGTGATCCGCGCTGGGACCTCGTTCTGGCGGTCTCGCCCGACCGAGAGGGATTGAGAAGCCGGGTCTGGCCGCATGACCTTGCCCGGATGCCGCAGGGACGCGGCGACCTCGGGCATCGCATGGCCCGCGCGCTGCGCTCCGCGCAACCAGGCCCGGTCTGTGTGATCGGCGCGGATATTCCCGGAATAGAGCCGAAACACGTCGCGGACGCCTTCGCCGCGCTTGGCGCGCAGGACGCCGTGTTCGGCCCGGCCCCGGACGGAGGATACTGGCTGGTCGGTCTGGCGCGGCGACGTGCCCTGCCGCCGGGGCTTTTCGACAGTGTCCGCTGGTCGACGAAACACGCGCTGGCCGACACACTGGCCACCTTGCCGGGCCACCGCATCGCACGCACAAGGACGTTGCGCGACATCGATAGCGCCGACGATTTGCGCATGACGGCACCGGGGGTGCGTGCTACCTGAGGGGCATGAGCCGCATCCCCTCAAAACCCGAAATCCTCGAATGGATCGAGCATCACCCGACCCTGACGGCCAAGCGCGACATCGCCAAGGCCTTCGGGATCAAGGGGGCTGCGCGCATCGACCTCAAGCGCGTGTTGAAAGAGCTCGAGGACGAGGGGCACCTGGAAAAGCGCAAGCGCCAGTACCAGGATCCCGACCGCCTTCCACCGGTCAGCGTGCTGGTGGTGACCGGGCCGGATCACGATGGCGACCTCTTCGCACGGCCCATCGAGTGGCATGGCGACGGGGTGGAGCCGGTGGTGCTGGTGATCCCGCGCGCCTCGGACCCGGCGCTCGGCGCGGGCGACCGCATCCTCGCGCGGCTCACCGTAACCAAGGGCGGCGACCACAACTACGAGGCGCGGCTGATCCGGCGGATCGGAACTAACCCGCGCCGGGTCATGGGCATCTTCCGCAAAGGCACCGACGGGGGGCGCATCGTGCCCATCGACAAGGGGTCGGACAAGGAATGGACGGTGGCCGCCGGGGCGACGCATGGCGCGAGGGACGGCGAGCTCGTGGAGGCCGAGCAGGCCGGGGCCGCCGGACGGCTTGGGTTGCCCAAGGCGCGCATCGTCGAGCGGCTGGGTGATCCCTCCGCGCCCAAGGCGGTCTCGCTGATCGCGATCCACCAGCACGGCATCCCCGACGATTTTCCGGACGATGTGATCGAGGAGGCGGACCGCAAGAAACCCGTGGGCCTCAAAGGTCGCGAGGACCTGCGCGACCTGCCGCTGATCACCATCGATCCGTCGGATGCGCGCGACCATGACGACGCCTGCTATGCCCATCCCGACGAGGATCCCGACAACGACGGCGGACACGTCATCTGGGTCGCGATCGCGGATGTCGCGGCCTATGTCACGCCCGGCTCGGCGCTCGACCGCGAGGCGCGCAAGCGCGGCAACTCGACCTATTTCCCCGACCGTGTCGTGCCGATGTTGCCCGACCGCCTCTCGGGCGATCTGTGTTCCCTGCACGAAGGCGTGCCGCGCGCCTGCATCGCGGTGCGCATCCGCGTCGACGCGACCGGCGCGAAAATCGGTCACAGCTTTCACCGCGGGCTGATGCGCTCGCCCGCCTCGCTGCACTACGAGGAGGTGCAGGCCGCCATCGATGGCGACCCGAGCGACCGCACCGGGCCCTTGTTAGAGCCTGTTCTGAGGCCGCTCTACGCTGCCTACGGTGCGCTGGTCGAAGCACGCAAACGGCGGCAGCCTCTGGACCTCGACCTGCCGGAACGGCGCATCGAACTGGATGAGGACGGCACCGTGCGTTCGGTCAATTTCAAGGACCGGCTGGATGCGCATCGCCTGATCGAGGAGTTCATGGTGCTGGCCAATGTCTGCGCCGCCGAGACCCTGATCGAGAAGCGTGTGCCGCTGCTCTTCCGGGTGCACGAGGAACCTTCGCCGGAAAAGCTCGAGGCACTGCGCGAGACCGCCGGGGCCGCCGGCTACACGCTGGCCAAGGGGCAGGTGCTGAAGACCGCGCATCTCAACCGCCTGCTCGACGCCGCCGCCGGGACCGACGAGGCGGAACTGATCAACATGAGCACGCTGCGCTCAATGACTCAGGCCTATTACGGGCCGGACAACCTGGGCCATTTCGGGCTGGCGCTGGCGCGCTATGCGCATTTCACCTCGCCGATCCGGCGCTATGCGGACCTGATCGTTCATCGCGCGCTGATCACGGCGCACGGCTGGGGCAAGGACGGGCTGCGGCCCGAGGATCACGACGGCCTCGAACAGACAGGCCAGCACATCTCGGACACCGAGCGGCGTTCGATGGCGGCCGAGCGCGAGACCACCGACCGTTACCTCGCCGCCTACCTGTCGGAACGTGTTGGGGCCGAGTTGACCGGGCGGATCAGCGGGGTCGCGCGCTTCGGGGCTTTCGTGAAGCTCGACGAGACCGGGGCCGACGGGCTGATCCCGATCCGTTCGCTGGGTCGCGAGTTCTTCCATTTCGACCGCGAGACGGCAACGCTCATGGGGGCGGACACCGGGACGATCATCGGCATCGGCCAGCGCGTGACTGTGCGGCTGAGCGAGGTCGTGCCGGTAACGGGGGGCATTGCGCTGGAACTTGTGGCGCTCGACGGCCAGTCGGTGCCGCGCGGCGCACCGGCGACACGCGGCCGCGGACCGAAACGACGCGGCGCGGTGCGGGCCAAGCACAAGACCGACAAGGTCAAGCGCAAGGTCAAACGGACGCGGCGCCGCTAGCCGAAGGCCTGCGTCACGCGGTCGATGTAATTGCAGATCTGGGTATCGGTGGCGACGCGCTGCTGCAGCCGGGTCTCGACCGGCGTCGCGCGCATGCCCGAGAGCATCGCCGCGACCGAGGCATCGGCTGCCGAAGGTCTTGCACCGAAAAGATACGCCCCCTGCCAGAGCCGCGTGGAAATCGCCTGCAGGTCGGGCTCGATCCGCGCCATGCGCTCGGGTTCCGTGAGGCGTCCCGTCCCCTGCGCGCGCACCGCTTTCAGAAGATCCCGCCGGACGATACCGCTGAGAAGGCCGCGAACGGGCCTTGGCACCTCGCTGAAGAACGCCTCGCGGACCTCTGCCCAGACCGCGTCGCTGCCCCATCGGTCCTGCAACAGGTGAAAGTAGAGATGTTCCTCGGCCATGCGGATGAAGGCGCGGGCGTTGGCGCGGTCGACATCCGACAACCCTTCTTCGAAACGCGCGCCGCGGTCTTCGAGAAAAGCGCGGATGGCGTCGCTGTCCGCGACCAGGCGATCCTCGGTGCGGATGACGGGAAGTTTTCCGTGCGGCATCTTGCGCGGGTCGAGCACGTCCTCGCGACGCCAGTCTTCACCGGCAGCATTCAGCAGCCAAGCCGCCTTGGTGCAGAACGGGCTGGCCGAGAACTCGCCGAACGCGGCGGGGTAGGTAAACAGGACGATCATCGGGTGACTCCGATCCCGGGGGCGTGGTCAGGCTAGGCGGTCGTACTGCCAAAATCCGGCAGCACGTGTGCTACAATGGTTTCATGACTCGCACGCATCGCCTCATCCAGATGATGGAGACCCTGCGCCGCCTGCCGGCGCCCGTCACCGCCCAGCAACTGGCCGGAGAGATGGAGATGTCGCTGCGCACGATCTACCGCGACATCGACGCGCTGCGCGGGATGGGCGCGGTGATCGATGGCGAGGCCGGGTTCGGCTACACCCTGGTAGAGGATGCCGCTCTTCCACCGCTGGCCTTCGAGGACGACGAACTCGAGGCGCTGGTGCTCGGCCTGCGTGACGTTGCGGTGATCGGCGACCCGGCGCTCGCCCGCGCGGCGCGCTCGGCGCTGGCCAAGATCAAGGCGCGGGTCCCGCCGCGGCAGGCGCACCGGCTGCAGCACGCGGTGCTCGACGCGCACAGATTCGCGCGGCCGCCGGTGATCCGCATCGACGTGGCGCTGTTGCGGAGTGCGACCTGGGACGAGGTCTCCGTGCGGTTCGACTACGAGGACGGGCAGGGGCGCGCCACCACGCGCGAGGTCGACCCGCTGGGGCTCGTTTATCTCGAGAACACCAACATGCTGATGGCCTGGTGCCACCTGCGGCAGGACTTCCGGGTGTTCCGGCTCGACCGGATGGACGCGCTCGCGCGGACGGGAAACAGCTTCCGGCCGCGTCGGGTGCCGATGCTGCGCGAGCATCTCGAACGCCTGCGCAAGGAGCGCATGGCCTGCGAGGCTTCGGCGGAGCCTCGCGCCGCGGCCGAATGACGCTTTCCCGAGCAAGTGCGCGGGAGTAGGATCGGTGCCAAGCAACAAGATCGAGCGGCAGGCGAGACGATGCGACAGGCAACCCTCGGAACTTCGGGCATTCTATCCGTGCTTGCGGCCTGCGCGGCCGTCGCGGCACCGCCGGGCGGTTCCGCCCGGCCCGAATCACGCCCCCCGGACGGGATCACGGTGGCGACGGCGATTTCGACCCGGCCATCCACGCGGCCCGCGGACGTGAGCGTGCCGCCGGTCCCGGTCGATCCGGCGATCCTCGCTGCACAGGCTGCGTTCGACGCCTGGGTCGCGGGGTTCCGTCCACGCGCCAGAGCCGCGGGTATAAAGGACGCCACCCTCGACGCTGCTTTCGCCGGGGTCACCTACGATCCCGAGGTGATCGCCAAGGATCGCAACCAGACCGAATTTAACCGGACGATCTGGGACTACCTCGACCGGGCGGTGTCGGAAACACGCATCGCAAACGGAAAGGCGGCGCTCGAGCTTCACGCAGCGCTGCTCGACCGGATCGAGGCGCGCTACGGGGTCGAGAAGGAGGTCTTGGTCGCGATCTGGGGCATGGAAAGCGCCTACGGCACCCATCGCGGATCGCTCGACGTGATCCGCAGCCTGGCCACGCTGAGCCACGACGGGCGGCGCGGAAAGTTCTTCGAAGCCCAGCTGATCGCGGCGCTGACGATCCTGCAAAGCGGCGACACCGCGCCGCGCGACATGACCGGCAGCTGGGCCGGGGCGATGGGACACACGCAGTTCATGCCCGGCTCGTATCTCGATCTCGCGGTCGATTTCACCGGTGACGGCCGGCGTGACATCTGGTCGGACGATCCCAGCGACGCGCTGGCCTCGACGGCGGCCTACCTTGCGCATCACGGCTGGACGAAGGGGCAGCCCTGGGGCGTGGAGGTCATGCTGCCGCAGGGGTTCGACTACGCACTGGCCGACCGGAAGCTGAAGAAAGCGCCCTCAGACTGGGCCGCGCTCGGCGTGACGGAAAGATCGGGGCGCGCGGTGCCAGATCACGGTCCGGCGGCGCTGCTTCTGCCTGCCGGCCACGAGGGCGCAGCCTTTCTTGTCTTCGACAACTTCCAAGCCATCGAACGCTACAATGCCGCCGACGCCTACGTGATCTCGGTCGGGCACCTGAGCGACCGGATCGCGGGCGGGGAGGCTTTCGCGGCCGAGTGGCCGCGCGAGGATCGCGCCCTGACCCGGGCCGAGCGCAAGGAGGTGCAGGCGCGGCTCACGGCAGCCAGTTTCGACACCGGCGGGGTCGACGGGATGATCGGGCCGAACACGCTGGCTGCGGTGCGCGCCTTCCAGAAATCGAAGGGGCTGGTGCCGGACGGCTACGCGGGACCGGGGCTACTGGACCGCCTGCGCTGAAGGAAAACGTCCGGGGCTGTGCGCCCCGGACGTGCCTCCGGCGGGGATATTTCTGAACCAGAGAAAGCCCGGTTTCGCCTCAGGCCGGGGACATGCCGCGCAGGCGTTCGGAGCGGCGGCGTAGCAGTTCCACGGTGGTCAGCAGGCAGATCGAGATCACCACGAGGATCGTCG
Organism: Roseobacter sp. FCG-D35; assembly: GCF_033436665.1. Classification (NCBI taxonomy): domain Bacteria; kingdom Pseudomonadati; phylum Pseudomonadota; class Alphaproteobacteria; order Rhodobacterales; family Roseobacteraceae; genus Roseobacter; species Roseobacter sp. FCG-D35. Next base: position 169,541 of record NZ_JAWQFO010000003.1, on the reverse strand, counting down.
CGACCGCGAGGATCGTCGGGCTGATCTGTTCGCGCAGGCCGATGAACATCTGCCAGGGTAGGGTCTTCTGACCCGCCGAGCCGACGAAGAGCACCACGACCACCTCGTCGAAAGAGGTGATGAAGGCGAAAAGCCCGCCCGAGATCACGCCGGGCAGGATGAGCGGCATCTGCACCCGGAAGAACGTGGTAACCGGGTTGGCCCCCATGTTGGCCGCGGCGCGGGTCAGCGAGTTGTCGAAGCCCACCAGCGTCGCGGTGACGGTGATGATGACGAAAGGAATGCCCAGCGCGGCGTGGGCGAGCACGACGCCGAGGTAGGTGCCCTGCAGGCCGATGCGGCTGTAGAAGAAATACATGCCGGCGGCCGAGATGATCAGCGGAACGATCATCGGCGAGATCAGGATCGCCATGATCGCGCGGCGGAAGGGCACATGCGGCTGGCTGAGGCCGATCGCGGCCAGCGTGCCGAACCCGACCGAAAGCAGGGTCGCCATGGGGGCGATCTTGACCGAGTTGGCCAGCGCCGCCTGCCAGTCGGAGTTGGTGAAGAAGTCGTCGTAATGCTTGAGCGAGTATCCTTCAGGGTCGAAGCGCAGCATCTCGGGGGTGAAGGTGAAGAAATCCTCGGCGTTGAAGCTGAGCGGCATGACCACGAGAATCGGGGTGATCAGGAACACTAGGATCGCGCCGCAGATCACACGGAAGGTGTAGTGCCAGAGGACCTGGCCGGGGGTCAAGTAAGGCACGAGGTGTGCCCGGTAGCGGCCCTCGGCGAGCCAGAAGGTGAACCAGCCGAAGAACCAGCCGAAGGCAGCGCCGATCAGCGCGGCCGAGATGCCGCCCATCAGGAAGCCGGCCAGCGCGAAGACGGCGACAAGGCCCCAGCGCCCGGCGCGTTCGTCCGGAACCAGGTTGACAAGACCCCAGGCCACGACGGCCAGAATGATCGCGCCGGCGAGGATGCCGAGGAACCCGTTGCCCTGCGCCGTGCCGACGAAGAGCCCGGCCAGCGCGCCGAAACCGGCGACGACGGGAATGTAGAAGGAGGCGGGTGTTTTCGTGGCCATGACTTCAGCCTCCCAGTTTCACGTTGTCGATGCCGACGATCCGGTCATAGGCCCAGTAGAGCCCGAGCACGACGATCAGCAGGATCGAACCCAGTGCGGCGGCCAAACCCCAGTTGAGCGAACTCGATATGTGATAGGCGATCCGGTTCGAGATGAACGTGCCTGTGGTGCCGCCGACAAGCTCGGGCGTGATGTAGTAGCCGATGGCGAGGATGAAGACGAGGATCGAGCCGGCGCCGATGCCGGGCACCGACTGCGGGAAGTAGACGCGCCAGAACGCCGTCCAGTTCGTCGCTCCGAGCGATTTCGCGGCGCGCAGGTAGGAGGGCGGGATCGTCTTCATCACCGAGTAGAGCGGCAGGATCATGAAGGGCAGCAGGATATGAGTCATGGCGATGATCGTGCCGGTCTGGTTGTTGATCAGCACCAGCCGGCTGGAATCGTTCACCACGCCGAGCCAGACCAGCGTGTCGTTGATCACCCCTTGCTGCTGCAGCATCACCTTCCAGGCCGAGGTGCGCACCAGGAGCGAGGTCCAGAACGGCAGCAGCACGAGGATCATCAGCAGGTTCGCGGTCCGTGCCTGCAGGTTGGCGAGCAGCCAGGCCACCGGGTAGCCGAGCAGGATGCAGCTGAGCGTGATCGCCATCGACATCACGAAGGTGCGGCCGAAGAGTTTGATGTAGATGCGCTCGTTCTCGGGGCGCGTAGTCGGGCCGTCGAAGGACTTCTTGAGATCGACGGCATTGAGGAAATAGCCGTTGGTGAGCGCCGGGCTGTAGGTGCGCAACGTCTGCCAGGTCTCGGACGAGACCCAGTCGTCGTCGATTTCGCCGAACGCCTCTTTGTAGGCGACGCTTTCGAAATCGGGCACCGCGGCAAGCGCCGTGGAAAGCTGTTCGCCGCCGAAGCCTGTCCAGCCGGAAAGGTCGGGCTGTGCGGCGAGATCGTCGTAAAGCGCGGAATAGACCAGCGCCCAGGGGTCCTCGTCGGCGAGGTTGTCCTCTTCCTCGTCCTGGACGAATTCGGCGAAGACCTCGAAGATCGCGACGGTCTGCGGCAGCGTGTCGGAAACGCCGTCACGCACCTCGAACGAGGGTTGCGCATCGCCGGAGTCCTCGTCCCAGGCGTTCTGCTCGGCCAGCCACTCTTCAGAGCCCAGCAGGGCGTTCCAGTTCTCGGCATGTTTCCAGAAGTCGTCGAGATCCTCGAACTGGTCCTGGTAGACCTCGGCGATGTCCTCGACCTTGCGGCCCGACTGACGGAACAGCGACGAAAGCCCGGTCTGCTCGTAGTTCAGGCGCGAGCCGAGGCGGGTGTGGGTCTTTTGCTCGGCGGCGATGAAGAAGTCGGTGTAGAGCGCCTTGAAGACCGGTTCGCGCGGCACAGCGTCGCCGGACTCGCCCGGATCCTCGTCGCCCAGCGCCGCAACCGTGCGGGGCAGCGTTTCCGAGACGATCTGGTTCTCGACCGAGCGGAAGAGCATGTCGGCGATGGGTGCGATGAACGTGACCAGCACGAAGATCAGCAGCGGCGCGATCAGCGCGAGGGCGCGCAGTTTCTGGCGGCGCAGTGCGCGGTTCAGGCTGGCCTTCAGCGGTGTGCCGTCGGCGGCGAGCATCTTGCCCGAGGCGGATCGGTCGGCGTTGCGCAACGCGTTGTCGGGTGTCGCCCCGGTAACCTGGTCAGGGCCTGTTGCGGCGTCGCTCATGCGTCTGCCTCCTCTTGCGCGCGGGCCCCGGCGGCGATCTCGTCCGCCGTCAGGTCGCGTGTATGGGTGGAAATCCACCACAAGTTTCCTGTCGCATCCTCGACGCCGCCGTCGCGGTCGCCGTAGAAGCGTTCTTCGGGTTCCATGATCGCCTTAGCGCCGGCAGCGAGCGCCTTGCGGTAGGTCGCGTCGACGTCAGGCACATGGACGTAGACAAAGCCGGGACGTTCCATGCCGGGCTGCGCGTCACCGAACATGATCGTGCTGTCTCCGATCCTGAGTTCAGCGTTCCAGAGTGCGCCGTTCTTGCGGAACAATGGCGCGCTGGTCTCGGTCGCGCCGAAGACGTGCTTGGCGAAGTTCACCGCGCGCATGGCGTCCGGCACGACGATGAAGGTCGAGGCCTGAGCGCGTCCGGGCGCCATCCACGACGGGCGGTCCGTCATTCGCTGCCCTCCACCACGATGATCGTGCTCTCCGCCGTTCGGCGGCGAATCTCGGCGACCCTCTGGTAGTCGGGGTCGTTGTAGGCGGCGAGCGCCTGGTCATAGGACGGGAACTCGACCACGATGTGGCGCTCGAGCGCGTCACCCTCGAGAATCTCCGCACGCCCGCCACGGACGATGAACCGTCCACCATGGCCCAACAGGATCGGCGTGTCCTTCTCGACGTATTCGCGATAGGCCTCGGGATCCTTCACGGTGATGTGGCCGATGATGTAGCCCTTGGGCATCTGGCGGTCCTTCCGGGGGGGGTCCGGGGCCCGCGCGGGGCCCCGGATGGTCCTGTCAGCGGCGGCTTATTGAGCCAGCCACGCCTGGAACTTGGCGTCGATGTCGTCGCGGTAGTCAGCCCAGAACTCGTAGTTGTAGAGGAATGTGTTCTTGGCGTTCTCCGGATCGGTCGGCATGTGCGGCGCCATGTCGATGCCGAGATCGGCATGCTGTCCGACCATCGGAGCCGACGACAGACGTGCCGGGCCGTAGCTGATGTACTTGGCCTGGTCTGCCAGACGCTGGGTGTCGGTGGCGAAGTAGATGAAGTCCAGCGCCCGGGCGAGACGGTCTTCCGGCAGACCTTCGGGGATGATCCAGCCGTCAAGGTCGAAGACCTGCGCGTCCCAGAGCATCGCGACCGGCTGGTCCTGCTCTTCGATGACCGAGAACAGGCGGCCGTTGTAGGTCGAACCCATCACGACCTCGCCGTCGGCGAGAAGCTGCGGCGTGTCGGCACCGGCCGACCACCAGATTACGTCGTCCTTGATCGTGGCGAGCTTGTCGAGCGCCTGCTGCTGGCCTTCTTCTGTGGCGAGCACGTCGTAGACTTCTTCCTTGGCCACGCCGTCGCAGATCAGAGCCCATTCCATGTTGTTGATCGGACGCTTCTCGAGGCTGCGCTTGCCGGGGAAGGCTTCGGTGTCGAAGACATCGCAGACCGAGGTCGGCGGCGTGTCACCCACCATGTCGGTGCGGTAGCCGAAGGTCGTGGAATAGACGATCTGCGGGATGAAGCAGTCGCTGACCAGAAGGTCGCCGAAGTCGTCCTCGGCCGAGGTGCCGTCGGGCGCCGCCGCGAGGTGCTCCTCGGGGTCGATCTCCATCGCGAGCCCTTCGTCACACAGGCGGATGGCGTCGGAAGCGACCACGTCCACCACGTCCCAGGTGATGTTGCCGGCTTCGTTCATGGCGCGCAGCTTGGCCACGGCCTCGTTCGAGCTTTCGTCCCAGACGATTTCGACGTCGGGGTGCATTTCCTTGTAGGGGTCGGCATAGGCCTTGACCTGGCTGTTCTGGTAGGCGCCGCCCCAGCTGACCAGGGTCATGGAATTCGCCATGTCCTGTGCGTGGGCAAGCCCGGCAGCGACCGACAGGGCGCTGGAAGCCAGAAGCGTTGTGGTGAGTTTCATGTACAGTTCTCCCGTTTATGTTCCCTCTGGGGATCACGAGCCGGCGTCGAGGGGTTGAGCACCGGCCTGACTTTGCGTCGCACCCCGCGTCACGGGATCGCGACAGGTCTCGCGGACGCTCAGGCGTCCAGGGCGCGGCAATCCTCGGGCAGCCAGCCGATCTCGATCTGCTGCCCGGGCTCCATGCGCACCTGGTCCGGCGCGTTCCGTGTCTTGACGATGAAGTCGTCCTTGCCGGCGACCCGCAGGCGGGTGCGGAAGATGTCGCCCATGTAGATGAATTCCTGCACCTCCGCTTTCAGCGTGTGGGCATCCTCGCGCAGGCGCGCCGGGTTGGTCTCGACACGCTCGGGACGGATCGAGACGCGCGTGCGTTCGCCGGCCTTGCTGACGTTGATCGGTTTGCAGTCGATCAGCTCGCCGTCGTCTAGCTGGACCAGCGCCTTGTCGCCCTTGATCTCCTTCACGGTGCCTTCAAGCGTGTTGTTCTCGCCGATGAACTGGGCGACGAAGCTGTTTTCGGGCTCTTCGTACAGCTTGTCGGGTGGCGCGAGCTGCTGGATGCGCCCGTCGTTGAAGACCGCGACCCGGTCCGACATGGTCAGCGCCTCGGTCTGGTCATGGGTGACGTAGACCACGGTGATGCCTAGCTGGTGAGCAAGGTGGGTGATCTCGAACTGCAGGCTTTCGCGCAGCTGTTTGTCGAGCGCGCCAAGCGGTTCGTCCATCAGGACCAGTTCCGGCTCGAACACGAGCGCCCGCGCCAGTGCCACGCGCTGCTGCTGGCCGCCCGAAAGCTGCGCCGGACGCCGACCGCCGAACTCGGACATCTGAACCCGGTCGAGCGAGACCTTGATCTTCTCCTCGCGCTCGGATTTCGACATCTTGCGCACCTCGAGTGGGAACGAGAGGTTCTCGGCCACGGTCATGTGCGGGAACAGCGCGTAGTTCTGGAACACCATCCCGATGCCGCGCTTGTGCGGCGGGATGTTGTTGATCGACTTGCCCCCGAGCCGGATGTCGCCGTGGGTCGCTGTCTCGAACCCGGCAAGCATCATCAGGCAGGTGGTCTTTCCCGATCCCGACGGCCCGAGCATCGTGAGAAACTCGCCCTTGGGCATGTCGAGGTTGAGATCCTTGACGACGAGAGTCTCGCCGTCATAGCTCTTTTGGACGCGGTCAAATTCGACAAACGCGCCATTCCTAGCAGTATCGGCCAATACATGGCTCCCCGTATGTTCCGGCGGTTTTCCGCACTTGTTGGCCCAAAGCTAACACGAAGGGGCGATGGGATTGCAAGCGGTTAGCGGAAACGGGGTCGTTTTGGGGGTTTGGAAGGCCGGATCGCGGTATTCCGGCGGGAAATTTGCCCGGCTTGCACACGCAGGACGCAGTCATTCAATTTCGGCGGGCACAACGCAAAAAGCCCCGCCGGAGACCGGCGGGGCCTTGTTTTCGATCGGACGCCTTGGTTCAGGCGGCCTTGAGAAGGTCTTCCTCGCGCACCTTGGCATATGTCTCGTCAAGCGCCTTGAGCGCGCGGCTTTCCAGAACGCCGATCTCTTCGGGCGTGATCACCAGCGGCGGCGAGATGATCATGCGGTCGCCGACGTGGCGCATCACGAGGTTGTTGGCAAAGCAGCGCTCGCGGCACATGTAACCGACGGTGCCCTTGTCGGCGGCGAATTTCGCGCGGCTTTCCTTGTGCGGGGTCAGCGGAATCGAGGCCATCAGCCCCGCCACGTTGGGCGTGCCGACCATCGGGTGCTCGGCGATCCGCTCCAGCGCGGCCTTAAGCGCCGGAGCGGCGGTGTCCCGGACGTGCTCGACGACTTTTTCCTCGCGCAGGATGCGCAGGTTCTCGGAGGCCACAGCCGCCGCGACAGGGTGACCCGAATACGTATAGCCGTGGTTGAACTCACAGGCGCCGATCACGGCGGCCACTTCGTCGCAGACGATCGAGCCGCCGATCGGCTGGTAGCCCGAGCTCAGACCCTTGGCCACGGTCATGATGTGCGGCTTGATGCCGACGGTCTGGCTGCCAAACCAGTTGCCCGTGCGCCCGAAGCCGCAGATCACCTCGTCGGCGATCAGCAGGATGTCGTGTTCGTCGCAGATGCGCTGGATTTCGGGCCAGTAGGTCGAAGGCGCGGTGATCACGCCGCCGGCCCCCTGCACCGGTTCGCCGATAAAGGCCGCGACGTTGTCCGCGCCGAGCTCGAGGATCTTTTCCTCGAGTTCGCGGGCGCGGGCGAGGCCGAATTCCTCGGGCGTCATGTCGCCGCCTTCACCCCACCAGTCGGGCTGGTTGATGTGATGCACGCCGGGAATGGGCAGCCCGCCCTGCTCGTGCATGTAGGTCATGCCGCCCAGCGAGCCCGACCCCACGGACGAGCCGTGATAGGCGTTCTTGCGCGAGATGATATGACTCTTGCCGGGCTTGCCCTTCTGCGCCCAATAGGTGCGCACCATGCGGATGTTGGTGTCGTTCGCCTCGGACCCCGACCCGGCGAAGAACACGTGGTTCAGATCGCCCGGCGCCAGCGCCGCGAGGTCCCTGGCCAGCGTCAGGGCCGGGATGTGCGTGGTCATGAAAAACGTGTTGTAGAACGGCAGCTCGCGCATCTGGCGTGCGGCGACCTCGGCCATTTCCTCGCGCCCGTAGCCGATGTTTACGCACCACAGGCCCGCCATCCCGTCGAGGATCTCGTTGCCCTCGCTGTCGGTGAGGAACACGCCCTTGGCCCGGGTGATGACCCGCGCGCCCTTCCCGGCGAGCTCCTCGTTGGTGGTGAAGGGGTGCATGTGGTGCGCGGCATCGAGCTTTTGCAGCTCGTCGGTCGGCAAGTGGTTGGCGAAGTTCATGTTCGGACCTGTCTGAAAGGAATAAAGAGCGGGTAGGACCCGTGCACGGGCAGAATATGATCAAATTATTCGACGGTCAATCGAATCAGCTAGGCAGCGTGTCGGGCTCGAGCGCGGCGCGGATCTGGAGCATGCCCTGGTGCACATCTTCTTCCATCGCGCGGGCCGCGGCCTCGGCATCGCCCGTTTTCAGGGCGGCAAGCAGGTCGACATGCTTGTCCGGCAGGTTGAGCGTGCCGTAGCGTCCGCAGACCACGCGCAACGAAGGCCCGAAGCGCAGCCAGAGGCCGTCGACCGTATCGGCCAGGATCGGGGCTTGCGCTGCGGCGTAGAGCGTTGCGTGGAAACGGTAATTCCACGTCAGGTATCCCGGTATGTCGCCCCGGTCGATGGCGTGGTTCAGGTGCGCATCCTGGGCCTCGAGGGTTTCCAGAAGGCTGTCGTCCATCTGCGCCACGGCCAGCCGGGCAAGCTGCGGTTCAAGGCTTTGACGCATGAAGTCCAACTGGTCGACGCAGGAGGAGGTCAGTTCCGGCACGCTCACGCGCCGATTGCCCTGCATCGACAGCGCACCGTCCGAGATCAGGCGACGAATCGCCTCGCGCACCGGCGTCATGCCGGCGCCAAGCTCGGCCGTCAGGCCCTGGATCGTGACCGCCTGCCCCGGCGCGAGGTCGCCGAACAGGATGCGGGCGCGCAGATCCTCGTAGACCGCCTGGTGCGCGGGTTGCTTTGCCGTCGTCTCGCCGCTGACTTCTGCCGGTCTTCTAGGCACTTGCTTGCACGTTCCCTGCCACTCCGTCGGTCTTCCGGTGCCACGCTTGCACCGGCTTTGCCCGCATGAAAGCATAAAGCATCTTGCCCAGCGAGGCAAAACTTGATCAAATTACGGCAAGCCGGAGGAAACCGGTGCCAGACAACGGGAGTATGTCATGAAATATCTGATGCTGAGCAGCGCCGCAGTGGCGCTGGCCGCAACCTCGGCGATGGCCGATGAGGTGCGGGTCTACAACTGGTCCGACTATATCGACGAGGAACTGCTCGAGAAGTTCGAGAGCGAAACCGGAATCGATCTCGTCTACGACGTCTTCGACAGCAACGAGGTCCTCGAGACCAAGATGCTCGCCGGCGGCTCGGGCTACGACGTGGTCGTGCCCTCGGGCACCTTCCTGCAGCGCCAGATCACCGCGGGCGCCTTCCAGAAGCTCGACAAGGACAAGCTGCCCAACGCCGGCAACATGTGGGACGTGATCGCCGAGCGCACGGCGACCTACGACCCCGACAACGCCTATTCGATCAACTACATGTGGGGCACCACCGGGATAGGCGTGAACGAGCCCAAGGTGAAGGAAATCCTGGGCGAGGATGCGCCCGTGGACAGCTGGGACCTCGTGTTCAAGCCCGAGAACATGGAAAAGCTGGCCGAATGCGGCGTGCATTTCCTCGACGCGCCTGCCGAGATGATCCCGGCCGCGCTGAACTACATCGGCGAGGACCCGGACAGCCACGACCCGGACATCATCGCCAAGGCCGAGGAAGTCTTCGGCCCGGTCCGTCCGCACATCCAGAAGTTCCATTCGTCGGAATACATCAACGCGCTGGCCAACGGCGACATCTGCGTCGCGGTCGGCTGGTCGGGTGACATCCTGCAGGCGCGCGACCGTGCCGCCGAGGCCGACAACGGCGTCGAGATCGCCTACTACGCGCCGAACGAGGGCGCGCAGATGTGGTTCGATCAGATGGCGATCCCGGTCGACGCACCGAACCCGGAAGCCGCGCACACCTTCCTCAACTTCATCATGGACCCCGAGAACATGGCGGCCGCGTCGAACTACGTCTACTACGCCAACGGCAACAAGGCCTCGCAGGAGTTCCTCGAAGAGGATGTGATCGGCGACCCGGCGATCTACCCGACGCCCGAAGCGATGGAGAACACCTTCACCACCACGCCCTACGATCCCAAGGTGCAGCGTACGGTGACCCGCCTCTGGACCAAGATCAAATCCGGAACCTGACGACGACAACCGGGGCGGGGCCAATGGCTCCGCCCTTTTCGATTCCGCCGGGGCACACCCGGCGCACGAAGGACATGACGTGAACCAGACCGTCTTTGCCCCCTGGGACGATCCCGGCGAAAACCCCCTCATCCGATTCAGGAACGTCACCAAGCGCTTCGGCGAGTTCACCGCCATCGACGACCTGACGCTGGACATCTACGAGCGCGAGTTCTTCGCCCTGCTCGGTCCCTCGGGCTGCGGCAAGACCACGATGATGCGGATGCTCGCCGGGTTCGAAAGCCCGACCGAGGGCGTCATCGAACTGGCCGGGCAGAACATCGCACCCGTGCCGCCGAACAAGCGCGCCGTCAACATGATGTTCCAGTCCTACGCGCTGTTTCCGCATCTGACGGTCTACGAGAACATCGCCTTCGGTCTGCGGCGCGGCAACATGCCCAAGAACGACATCGACGACCGGGTCGGCGAAATGCTCAAGCTTACCCGGCTGGAGAAATTCGCGCGCCGCAAGCCGCACCAGATTTCCGGCGGGCAGCGGCAGCGCGTGGCGCTGGCGCGGAGTCTTGCCAAGGCGCCGAAGCTCCTGCTGCTCGATGAACCGCTGGGCGCGCTCGACGCCAAGCTTCGCCAGGCGACGCAGTTCGAGCTGATGGACATCCAGGAAAAGACAGGCACCACCTTCGTCATCGTGACCCACGACCAGGAAGAGGCGATGACCGTCGCCAGCCGGGTCGCGGTGATGGACGAGGGGCGCGTCATGCAGGTCGACACGCCCGACAAGATCTACGAGGCACCGAACTCGGTCTACGTCGCGGACTTCATCGGCGAGGTGAACATCGTCGAAGGCAAGGCCACCGCCGTCGGACCGAGCCAGTACGAGGTTCACTGGGCAGAAGGCCAGCCGCCGTTGCGCGCGGCCTCGAACAAGCTTTTCTCGGACGGGCAGGCATGCCATCTCGCGATCCGTCCCGAAAAGATCGCGATCACCGCCGAGCGGCCCGAGGACGCGGTCAACGCTGTGCAGGGCAAGGTCCACGACATCGCCTATCTCGGGAACCTCTCGACCTATCACGTCGAACTGCCGACCGGGAAGATCATCAAGGCCCAGACCGCGAACACCCGCCGCATCTCGCGCCGGACCTTCACCTGGGAGGATGACGTCTGGATCAGCTGGTCCGGCACAGCCGGGGTGTTGCTGGACCGATGAGCACGGGTTCTCATAGGGAGGCGACCGGCTGATGCGACGCTTCGCCCTGATCGCGGTGCCTTACGCCTGGTTGCTGGCGCTGTTTCTCATCCCCTTCGTGATCGTCTTCAAGATCTCGCTGTCGGATGTCGCCCTTTCGATCCCGCCCTACACGCCGACGCTGGGCGACGGGCTGGCCGAGTTCTTCGCCGGGCTCGACTTCGAGAATTTCGTCTTCCTGACCAGCGACGATCTCTACTGGAAGGCCTACCTGTCGAGCCTGCGAATTGCGGTTGTGGCCACGCTGATCACGCTGCTTGTGGGCTACCCCATCGCCTACGGCATGGCCCGCGCGCCCGAGGAATGGCGTCCGACGCTGATGATGCTGGTGATCCTGCCGTTCTGGACCTCTTTCCTGATCCGGGTCTACGCGTGGATGGGCATTCTCAGTTCCGAAGGGTTGCTGAACCAGTTCCTGCTCTGGATCGGGGTGATCTCGACACCCCTGACGATCCTGAACACGACCACGGCGGTCTATATCGGGATCGTCTACACCTATCTGCCCTTCATGATCCTGCCGATCTACGCCGCCCTCGACCGGCTCGACGGCTCGCTGATCGAGGCCGCCGAAGATCTCGGATGCTCGCGCCTTTCGGCCTTCTGGCTGGTCACGATCCCGCTGTCGCGCAATGGCATCATCGCGGGGTCGTTCCTGGTCTTCATCCCGGCCCTGGGCGAATTCGTGATCCCTTCGCTGCTCGGAGGGTCCGGCACGCTGATGATCGGCAAAGTGCTCTGGGAGGAGTTCTTCAACAACCGCGACTGGCCGGTGGCCTCGGCGGTGGCGGTCGTGCTGCTGCTGATCCTGATCATTCCGATCGTGCTCTTCCAGCGCAACCAGCAGCGGCAGGCAGAGGCCGAGTCATGAACAGACTGAGCTGGTTCAACGTCACCTCCCTGACCCTTGGCTTCGCGTTCCTCTACCTGCCGATGGTCATCCTGGTGATCTATTCGTTCAACGAATCGAAGCTGGTGACCGTCTGGGCGGGCTTCTCCACCAATTGGTACGGCGAGCTTCTGCGCAACGAGGCCTTTCTCGACGCGGCCTGGGTCACGCTGCGGGTCGCCGTGGCCTCGTCGACGCTGGCGACGGTTCTGGGCACCATGGCGGCCTACGTTTTGGTGCGCGAGGGTCGCTTCTCCGGGCGCACGCTGTTCTCGGGCATGATCTACGCGCCGCTGGTCATGCCGGAGGTCATCACCGGCCTGTCGCTGCTGCTTCTCTTCATCGGCATCGGGCTCGACCGGGGCGTTCTGACCATCGTGCTGGCGCATACCACATTCGCGATGTGCTATGTCTCGGTCGTGGTCTCCTCGCGCCTGATGACCTTCGACGAATCGCTGGAAGAGGCCGCGCTCGACCTCGGTTGCTCGCCCTTCGAGGCGTTCCGGCTGGTGACCCTGCCGATCATCGCGCCGGCGGTGATCTCGGGCTGGCTGCTGGCCTTCACGCTGTCGCTCGACGATCTGGTGATCGCGAGCTTTACCGCCGGTCCCTCGGCGACCACGCTGCCGATCAAGATCTTCTCGGCCGTGCGGCTGGGTGTCTCGCCCGAGATCAACGCGCTGTCGACCATCATGATCGCCATTGTCACCGTCGGCGTGATCACCGCATCGCTGGTTTCCAAGCGCAACACCCTGCGCCAGCAGCGCGAGGAACAGGCCGCGGCACGCGCGCAATGAGGCGCATCTTTTCGGCCTATGCCTACGGGCCCGGTCCGCGGTCGGGCTGCTGGTGGGACGAGACCGCGAAACTGAATGCGCATGCAGCACTGACCGGCGATATCACCTGCGACGTGGCGATCATCGGCGGAGGCTTCACCGGGCTTTCGGCGGCGCTGCATCTCGCAGAGAGCGGCGCATCCGTCGCCGTGCTCGAGGCACATCACGTCGGCTGGGGTGCCTCGGGGCGCAATGGCGGGTTCTGCTGCCTCGGCGGCTCGAAGGCCGAGGACGCAGCGCTCGACCGTCGTTTCGGACGCGACGGGCGGATCGCGTGGCGCAGGGCCGAACGGGCGGCTATCGAGACGGTCGAAGGCCTCGTCGACCGGCTCGGCCTCGACGTGGACCGCCATTCGCGCGGCGAGACCATGCTGGCGCACCGCGCGCGTGATGCGGCGGGCTTCCCCGACCAGGCCGCCGCGGTGGCGGAGAATTACGGCGTCCAAGCCGAAGAGCACCCGCGCGACGCGCTGGATGATCTGGGGCTCTCCGGTCCGTGGCACGGCGGGCTGACGATCCCGCTGGGGTTCGGTCTGAACCCGCGCAAGTATCTCCTGGGGCTCGCTGATGCGGCAGTCGCGCGCGGCGTCCGGATCTTCCACGACACGCCGGTCGAACGGCTGGACCGTGACGGGCGGACCTACCGGCTGCGCACCCCTTCGGGCGAGGTCTCGGCGCCGCAGGTCATCGTCGCCACGAACGGCTATTCCTCCGAGGACGTGCCCGCGTGGCTTGCCGGGCGCTACATGCCGGCGCAATCGACCGTCCTGGTGACCCGACCGCTGGAAGAACGCGAACTGCAGGACGCCGGCTGGACCTCGGACCAGATGTCTTATGACACGCGCAACTTGCTGCATTACTTCCGCCTGATGCCGGACCGGCGGTTCCTGTTCGGCATGCGCGGCGGGATCCTGACCGGGCAGATCCCCGAGCGCGCGGCCCGCGCGGCGGTCCTGCGCGACTTCCGGGCGATGTTTCCGGCCTGGGCACAGGTCGACGTGCCGCACAGCTGGTCCGGACTGGTCAGCATCGCCCGTGACCTGATGCCCTATGTCGGGCCGGTGCCCGGATCGCCGGGTCTCTGGGCCGGGCTGTGCTATCACGGAAACGGCGTCGCGATGGGCAGCCATTCCGGCCGGCTGCTGGCCGGCCTCGTCGCGGGCCGCACACCCGACGACTACCCCGAGGCGATGCGGCGTCCGCTGACACGCTTTCCGCTTGGCCGGGCACGGCGTGCGGTCATGCCCGCGGTTTATGCAGGGTTTGCCCTCGCCGACCGGTGATTACGGGCAACATGCAGTTCCCCGCTTCAACCAAAAGGTTAATGACGCGCTTTGGTTGTGTTACCGTTACGTCATTTGAGGACGGGGGTGATTTGATTGAGCGACCACCTGATCATCGCGGTTCACGGCATCGGTGAACAGAAACCCGGCGAAACCATCAACGAGATCACCGGGGCTGCCATCGCCGAGGTCCCTCCGCACGAACGCCACCCGGTCGAGATCGAGCGCGACGTGATCGAGCTTGTGGAGGATGGCTTCACACCCGAAAAGCGCCGCGCCAAGCTTTTCCCAGTACACCTGCGGCGCGTGAAAAAGGCGATGCCCGGCGACGACGACGACGACGACGCACTTTTCGTCGAGGTCTACTGGGCCGACAAGTCTCCGGCGCCGAAGGGCCCGTTCTGGACCGCCTTCGACCTGCTGCGCGTCGTGCTGGGCCTTGGCTATCTCGCCATGGAAAATGCCGAGAGCAACCGCGACTTCTTTCCCATCGGCCTGGTGCATCTGTTCACCTGGATCTTCTACGGCCTGATCGCCCCGGTGAACGCGGCTCTGCTGATTGGCGTCGTCATCCTGCTGATCGACCTGACACCCGTCTTCACGGTGGGTGACAATTTCCCGGTGCGCTGGGTCTTCTACCTGCACGGCGTCTTCACCTTCATCGTGGGCCTCTACGTCTGGCTGCGCGTCGCGCGCACCTATCTCGTGCGCATCTTCGGCCGCGGCATGACGCTGCTGGGCGTCGCGATTTCGCTGGTGGCGGTTTCGGCGAGCCTCGGTATCCAGATTCCCACGGACTGGTGCGAACCGGTCCCGGAACAGGAACTGATGCGCTTCCTGCCGAGCCTCGACTGCTACACCGCCGGATCCATCAGCGTTCTGAGCATCTCCTGGGTGATGGCGGTGCTGATCGCGGTGCTCAACTACCCGGTCTCGTGGTTCTCGCGCCCGAGGCCGGCGCCCGAGGATGGCATTTCCGGGCGCCGTGTGATCTATCCCGCGATCTGTTCGGCGATGATCATCTTTTGGATGGTCTCGAGTTCGACGCTCTGGCTGCTGGCGCGCAAGCTCATAAACTCGGTCGAATTCGGCACCAGTTCGCTGCCCGAGGGCAATGACGGGATGTTCTTTATCCTGTTCGACCGCAACCTCGGCGCGGCCCTTCAGACCCTCAGCACCGCGACCGCCTGCGTGCTGGTCGTCCTGCTCGGCGCGGTGGCGCTGATGATCGCGCGCTATCACAGGCGCGAAGAGCTTTACACCAAGCCCGAGATCTTCAGCCGGGCGTTGCTCAATCCCGGAATTCGGGTGCTTCTGGGCCTGTCGCTGCTGGTGATCTTCACCGTGCTTGCGTTGCTGACCGTCATCAACCTCGATCCCGCCGCGTTCACCCAGGCCTTCCGCGACGATCTCGCAGACCGGCTGACCCGCTACAACGCGGTCGCGGCCGCGGTGCTGCTGGCCCTCGGCGTGGTGATCTACCAGTTCTCCGATTACCTCGCCGGCGGGCTCGGCGTGGTGCGCGACATCGTCACCTACGCGATCCAGGACCGCTGCCGCTGGCGCGCCGGTTACGCCGAGCGCAAGGTCAATTTCCGCGAACGCGCCGAGATCAACAACCGCTTCCGGCTGGTTCTGAAATACGGGCTCGAAACGGTGACGCCGAAATACGTTACGGTGCTGTCGCATTCGCAGGGCACTGTGATCGCGACCCAGATGCTGCAGGATGCCGAGGTCAAGGCGCTGCTGGCGAAGTTCGACAGCCCTAAGGTGACGCTCATCACCATGGGCTCGCCGGTCACCCATATCTATCGGCGCTATTTCAAGGAGTTCTTCCAGGCCTCGGTCGAAGACATGTCGCCGGGAACGCGCTGGATCAACATCTTCCGCAAGGATGATTTCGTCGGCACCCGGATCGACGAGGACACCGGGATCGAAGCCAACCTGAGCGTTCCCGCAGGCGGGCACACCGGATATTTCACCGATTACTACGTCTGGCGCCGGCTGCTCGACGATGTCGGGCTGAGAGTCTTTCCCGACGCGTGAAAGGCGGCGCCGGCGTGCCTGGCCCGCGGCATTCTAGCTAAGCGCCTTTTGCGCGCCACAATTTCCCAAAGCGGTCTTAATCCGCGGCGGTGACACTCCCGCTCGCACGCAAAGGTGCACCGGGGGTGAAATCATGTGGGAACTGACACGCGAGGGCGTGATCCAGGGCGCGCAGGCCAGTCATGTCCGCGGAGTGTCGGACATCGACGCGCTGCGGGTCGGCGGCATCTGGCATCTTTACGTGACCACGCGCACGTCACCGGGCATCACCGTGTTCGAGGTCGAATCCGGTTCCGTGACACTCGACGACCGGCAGACCACCTCGGGATCGGGCCTGCGCCCCGAACAGAGCGCAAGCCTGACCATTGCCGGCGACAGTTACATCGCGAGCATGGGCCGCAACTTCGCGGCCTATCCGCTGTTCACCCTGAACGCGAAAGGCGACATCAACGGCTCGGTCGGCTTCGCGTCCTCCGGCGGGCCGGCCGCGAGCATGGTCGCCTTGCAGCCGGTCGAGATCGGCGGCGCGGACTATCTTGTCGCAGCGCACCATGGTCCTGCGGCGCTGCATCTGCACGCGCTGTCCGTCGACGGGGCAATGAGCCGGGTGGATTCGACGGCGCTCGACTCCGGCGTGGTCAGCGCGCTTGGCGTCGCGACATCCGGCGGGAGCGCCTATGCGCTCAGCGCGACACATGACGGCACCTCGATCCGGTCGCATGCGATCTCGGCCGCCGGGTTCGCGGACGTCTCCGCCGAAGGCTTCGGGGGCGATGTCGGCATGGGCAACATCAGCGATATCGAAACCGTGCGGATCAAGGGCGCCAGCTTCGCCATCGCCGCCGGGCAGGCCACGTCGTCGCTCAGCGTCTTCAAACTTGGTGCAGGTGGCGTGCTTCAGGCCACGGATCACGTGCTCGACAGCCGCGCGACGCGATTCCAGTCGGTGACCGAACTGGCCGTCGCCAAGCAGGGCGACCGCGCCTTCGTCGCCGCCGCCGGGTCGGACGACGGCGTCACGCTGCTCGAACTGATGCCCGACGGTCGGCTGGTGCTGCGCGCCGTGCAGGCCGACACCAACGCCACGACGCTCGAGTCGGTGGGCGGGCTGTCGCTGTTCGCTGACGGTGGCAGGCTGCAGATCTTCGCCGGGAGCGGACGAGAGATCGGGATCACCCATCTCAGCGTGGGCACAGGCGCACCGGGCGATACCCGAGTCGGCGCGGCGTCCCACGACGACATCGCCAGCGGCGCGGGCGACGACATCCTGCTGGGCGCCGAGGGCAACGATACCTTGAAAGGGAACGGCGGTAACGACGTCCTGATCGACGGTGCCGGAAATGACGTGTTGCGCGGCGGGGCGGGCGACGATCTTTTCGTGCTCAGCCACGATGGCGGCCGTGACACGATCCTCGACTTCGAAAAAGGAGGCGACCGGCTCGACCTGTCCGACTGGCCGATGCTGCGCCGTTTCGGGCAGATCGACGTGGACAGCACCGCCTCCGGGGCCGTTTTGAGCTTCCGCAACGAGATCCTGACGATCCGCAGCGCGGGCGGCGGCAGCCTGAGCGCGGCGCAGCTCAAGGCCGCCGGTCCGGTCGCTCTGGACCACACGCTGCACGACGCATCGGCAGCGTCTGCCGGCGACACCGAAGCGTCATCGGAGCCGCAGCCGCGCCCGGTCCCGGCACCGCGGCCGAACATCGACAAGGACACGCCGATCCGAGGCGGGCCGGGCAACGACCGCCTCTTCGGGACACGCGGTGCGGAGCGGATCGAGGGCGGCGGCGGAAACGACACGCTGCTCGGCGCGGGCGGCGCGGACACGTTGGTCGGCGGTGCGGGGCGCGACGTGGCGGATTACGCATCTTCGACCCAAGGCCTGCGCCTGTCGCTGGCGCGGATGACCTCCAGCAGCGGCGATGCCCGGGGTGATGTTCTCAAGGGGATCGAGATCGTGTCGGGGTCGCGCCACGGCGACGAAATCACCGGGACCGGGTCGGCGGATCACCTGCGCGGAGCCGGCGGGAACGACCGCCTTGTCGGGCTGCGCAACGGCGACATGCTGAAGGGAGGCGCCGGGCGTGATACGCTTCTCGGCGGGCCGGGGCAGGACCGACTGGACGGCGGCGGCGATCGCGACCTGGTCAAGGGCGGTGGGGGTGACGACCGCCTGTCCGGAGCGGGCGGCTCCGATCTGCTGCGCGGGCAGGGCGGTCAGGACACGCTCTCGGGAGGGGCCGGGCGCGACCGGCTTTTCGGTGACGGCGGGATCGACCGACTCTCGGGCGGCGGCGGAAATGACAGGGTCTCCGGTGGCACCGGACACGACGTACTGCGCGGCGGCGGCGGGCGCGACACGCTGGCCGGGGGTCCGGGCAACGACTTGCTGACCGGCAACGCCGGCGCGGATGTCTTCGTCTTCTCGGGCGGCAGGGACCGGGTGCAGGATTTCCGTCACGGCACCGACACGCTCGAATTTCTGCCCGCGGCCTGGGGCGGCGGGCGCATGACGGCCAATCGGCTGGTATCGAAATTCGCCGAGAAGCAGGGTGATACCGTGGCCTTCGACTTCGGCGGCGGCGATGTCTTCAAGGTCGGCTTTTCGGGTCCGCTCGGTCGGCTGGTCGACGATATCGACCTCTGACCGTCACCCGATCTTGGCCCCCCAGAACGCCGTTTCACCGCCCAGGAAGTAACCGCTGAAATCCCGCATCCGGCCCTGCAGTTCCACCGTGTCCCCGGCAGACAGCGCTGCAAAGGCGTGGATCGACAGCGTCGTCTCCTGGTCCTCGTGCGCTGCGCTGATCTGCCCGCGCGAGCCGCGCATCACGTTCGCGCCGTTCACCAGCAGGCGCCCGCCCATCTTCGCACCTGCATTGCTGTCGAGCTTGAACACCAGCGCCGCGCCGAAGACATAGGTGCCGTCGACCGGCGCGGTGAAGGCTCCGGTACCGGCGTCGAAGGCCAGTTGATCGTTGTACTCTGCAGTGTTGATCGAAAGCGTGGTCCAGGCGTCGGCGGCTCCGAAGTTGTCGAAGTTCGTGTAGGCGGCAAACCGCGGCAATGTGGGCTGGTCGACGATCCCGCTGGCCCCGTCGATGCTGATCCCGTCGCGGAAACTGGCGCCGTCCGGCGAGGTCGCCAGACGCAGCCGGTCCGAGCCGAAATGCCCGATCAGCGCCCGGGTGGAGAAATCGGTCTGCAGCACGAGCCCGGCATCATCCGCGGAGGTCTCGCGGTTCAGGGTCTGCATCAGGCTCCCGTTGCCACCGTCGGCGTCGTAGAGCGCGGTCCAGAGTGCAGCGTTCAGCTTGGCCGAGAACGGCGTTCCCGGCAGCGAGGCCATGCCGAGCCCCAGCGCCTCGATGTCCTGAAACTCGGCGTCGTCGAGGTCGATCCAGTCGGTGCCGTCGAAGACGGTCAGGATCTGCCGGTCGAGCACATAGGCGCGCCATCCGGCGCGCGGCGCGTGAAAGATCCAGGCGCCGGCGTCGTAAAGCGCCACCGCGCGGCCCTGCCCGGCCCACGCGCCGGACGGCGTGGGCGGAAGAATGTACCGGTCGCCGGTCTGAGGCGCCGCGGGCGGGCCGGTCATCTCGTCCGAGACCACGCCAAGCTGCGTGACGACATCTAGGAGCCGCAGCGCCTCGTTGTGCGTGACGTGCTTTTGCGCCTGGCTCGGCTGGATGTATGGCAGCGACAGGATCGGGGAGGTTTCGGACATCGGGAACACTCGCGGACGGCGGAGGGGACCTTGGGAACCTGATCGAAAAACCTGACGCGACGGTTAGCCGCCCGACCGGTCGCGACACCGGCGATTAACGGCAGGCGCGCGCAATCTCGTGCGGGACTTCCCGACCGAGCTGCGTTAACCTATTGGCAGTTGAAAAGTGCGGCGCTGGTGCCGCACTCGACGTCTTGTTCGGGTTTCCGCAGCGGATTGATTGTCCCTGCCGGTCGTTTGGCTGTATCAAGCGCTTGAATCCGACGGGACAGGCGAACCGAGGGAGCCGAGTTGCGCTTTTCACTCAAAATTCTGATGGCGCTGGTCATGGTGCTGACCGCCGCGGCCTGCAACACGCCCCGCGGGGCTGCCATCCAGAGGGAAATCGTCCGCGAAGGCAAGCAGACCAACAACGACATCGCGATCGTTCCCGTGACCCGTGCGAACGTGCCCGCCATCCGGACCTGGCCGGTGACCGGCTGGAGTGGGCAGTACCACTGGCTCAGCAACGGCAAGGGCCCTGCGTCGAACGTGATCCGGACCGGCGATTTTATCGACCTGGTCATCTGGGACAGCCAGGACAACTCGCTTCTGACCGCGCCAACCGAGAAGAACGTCAACATCCAGGGCCTGACGGTCTCGCCGGACGGGACCATCTTCGTGCCCTACGTGGACGAGGTCGTGGTGCGGGGCCTGACCACCGACGACGCGCGCCGCAAGATCCAGTCCGATCTCGAGATGATCGTGCCCTCGGCGCAGGTGCAACTCGCGCATCGTCCGGGTCAGTCGAACTCGGTCGACGTCGTGCGCGGCGTGAGGCAGCCCGGAAGCTATCCGCTGCCGGGCCGGGACTACACCATTCTGTCGTTGCTGTCGCAGGCCGGCGGTGTGGATTCGAGCCTGCGCAACCCGGTCGTGCGTCTGATCCGCGGCAGCCAGTCCTACGAAATTCGCGCCGAGGCGCTATTCGAAGATGCCTCGCGTAACATTGCGCTGCGCGGCGACGACAAGGTCATTGTCGAAGAGGACGACCGTTATTTCATCGCGCTCGGCGCCACAGGCTCCGAACGGCTGGTCTATTTCGAGAAGGAGTACATCACCGCGCTCGAGGCGATCTCGATCAGCGGTGGTCTTGCCGACAACACCGCCGACCCCAAGGGCGTGCTGATCCTGCGCGAATACCCCGAAGGCTCGGTGCGTCCGGACGGCACCGGCCCGGAAAAGCGGCAGGTGGTCTTCACGCTCGATCTGACCTCGGCCGACGGGCTTTTCGCCGCGCGCAACTTCGAGATCAACCCGAACGATACCGTGCTGGCGACGGAAAGCCCGCTGAGCCCGACACGGACCATTCTCGCGCTGCTCACTTCGGCGGTGCTGCTGTCCGACAAGATCTGACGGGCTGGCCGGCAACGGCCCGAACTACAAAAAAAAGCGGCGCGCCTCCGAGAGGGCGCGCCGCTTTCGGTTTCAGTCGCTGTCGTTTCGGGTCAGAGCAGCTTGCCCATCGCCAGCGCTGTGTCGCTCATGCGGTTCGAAAAGCCCCACTCGTTGTCGTACCAGCTGACCACGCGCACCATGCCGCCGTCGGTGACGCGGGTCTGCGCCGGGGCGAAGCTCGACGAATGCGGGTCGTGGTTGAAGTCCATCGAGACAAGCGGCGCTTCCTCGTAGGCGAGGATACCCTTAAGCCGGCCCTCGGCGGCCTCGCGCATGGCGGCGTTGATCGCCTTGGCATCGGTCGGCTTGCGGGGCATGAAGCAAAGGTCGACCAGCGAGACGTTGGCCGTCGGCACGCGGACGGCGGAACCTTCGAGACGTCCCTCGAGATGCGGCAGGACCAGCGAGATCGCGCGCGCGGCCCCGGTTGACGTCGGGATCATCGACAGGGCGGCGGCACGGGCGCGGTAGAGATCCTTGTGCGGCGCGTCATGGGTCGGCTGGTCGCCGGTATAGGCGTGGATCGTGGTCATGTAGCCGGTCTCGATGCCCACGGCCTGGTCAAGAACCTGCGCGACGGGCGCAAGGCAGTTGGTCGTGCAGGATGCGTTCGAGACGATGACATCGTCGGCCGTCAGCTCGTCGTGGTTGACGCCGTAGACGATTGTCCGGTCCGCCCCGGTGGCCGGGGCCGAGACCAGAACCCGCTTGGACCCGTTTTCGAGGTGCAGCGCGGCCTTGTCGCGCGCGGTGAAGATGCCGGTGCATTCGAAGACGATGTCGACGTCGCTCCAAGGCAGCTCCTGAGGATTGCGCAGCGCCGTCATGCGGATCTCGTGCCCGCCGACTTTCATCGTGTCGCCGTCCAGCGCCACGTCGGTTCCCAGCCGGCCGTGCACGCTGTCGTACTTCAGCAGGTGCATCAGGGTTTCCGGCGTCGTCAGGTCGTTGATCGCGACCACGTTGATGTCGCCGGTATCCCGTTCGAGAAGCGCGCGGAGAACGCAGCGCCCGATCCGTCCGAACCCGTTGATTGCTATGTTGATCGACATTCCACAGTCTCCTGCATTTTTCCTTCCGGCATCCTTCTACAGACGCCGATTTCCGATTGGTAGCGCTAACTTCACAACTGTCGGCACCGGTCCGGTCTCGAACTGACCACCGCCGGACCAAGTTGCGACGAGCCTGCACCGGAGACCGATGCGAAGTCCATGCCGCGCGCGCCAGGAAACCGCGGCTTGACGGGTTGCCTCACCCGATCTGCCGGATGCGCCGCGAGCCGTTCTCTAGGTTCCAGTCGTGATGCTCGATCGCGTCGCGGATGTCCTCGTAGTAGATGAAGTTGCCGTTCTCAAGCACGGCCCCGGCGTCACAGAGATCGAGCACCATCTTGGTCGAGTGGGACACCACGATTGCACTTGAATCGGCCATGCGGGCCTTGAAGACGCGCCGGGCCTTGCGCTTGAAGTCCCGGTCACCGACCGACGTGACCTCGTCCACCAGATAGGTGTCGAACTTGATGCCCATCGAGATGCCGAAGGCGAGGCGCGACTTCATGCCGGACGAGTAGGTGCGCAGCGGGTTGTAGAAGTGGTGCCCGAGGTTCGAGAAACCGCCGACGAAGTCCATCAGCTCGTCGGTGTCGACACCGTAAAGACGCGCGATGAAGCGGGTGTTCTGGGCGCCCGAGAGCTCGGCGTGAAAGCTGCCCGAGAAGCCGACCGGCCAGGAAATCGTGCCTGTCGACCAGATGCGCCCGCGATCCACCGGCATGGTGCCCGCGATCATGCGCAGCATCGACGACTTGCCCGCCCCGTTGCGTCCCAGAAGCGCGACGCTGACCCCGCTGGGAAAGGTCGCGTTGATCCCCGCGGCAACCACGGTGCGATGTCCGCCGCGCGTGTAGGATTTCCAGACGTTCTCGAGGCGGATCACCCCGTCACCTCCGGTCCCGCAGCGCGTAGGACAGCAGGACGATGGTGGCCCAGGACAGCAGCGCAAACAGCGTCGTGACGATCAGAATGGTGTCCCACTCGGGATAGGTGGAGCGCTCAGCCCGTGTCGGTTTTACGTATGCTGCGAGGTACCGGCTCTTGCGCTGCGCCTCGGCCTGGGCGGTGTCGAAGGTCGACAGCGCGGCCAGGTAGGCTTGCTCGGCGAACTCGCGGTCCACGGTCAGGCTCTCGTACTCGCCGATGATCGTCGAGTAGGCCTGGCTGTCGCGCACATTGAGCGCGCCGAACTTGTTGCGCTCTTCGCTGATGCGGTCGTTGATGACCTCGATCTTGCGGTTCACTTGTTCGAGACGCGGGTCGTTGGACTGCGACGTCTGCTCGAGCAAGTCGAGCTCGATCAGCGCCGCGGCAAGCTGTTCCTGTAGCGTGGTGACGAGGCTGATCTGGCCCTGGATGTCCGCGTTCGGGTCGACGATCTGGTGTTCGTTGCGGAAGGCGGTGATCGCCAGCCGCGCGTCCTTGAGGCGTTCGACGGCCTTTTCCAACTCTTCGCGCGCGTAGCGCGTGGCGTCCTCGCGCGCGATCGAGCTGAGCTCGTTGATCATCAGCGAACTCTCGTCGTAGATCGCCTGTGCGATCTGCTGGGCATCGTCCGGGTCGAAGGCCAGCACCAGCAACTCGATCGTACCAGCTGTGCTGTCGTAGTAGATCTTCGTCATCGACTGCCAATATTCGGTCAGGTCCTCGATGGTGCCGCTGGTGTCGTAGGCGAAATAGACGTCCTGTTCCGGTTTCGAATAAAGCGCACGCAAATCGAGCCGTTCGTCGATACGACGCACCAGTTCCTGGCTCTGGATATACTCGTAGAGAATGTCGGGGTCCGAGGAACTGCCGCTCGAAAGCGCGGTGAGCCCGCCGAGGATTTCCATCGCGGACGAGCTTTCCTCGCGCTGCACCGAAAAAGCGACATGGCTGACGTACTGGTCTGCCGCGCGATTGTTGAGATACCACCAAACGGTCGCGACCGGCAGTACGACGAGGAGGAAAAAGCTCAGGACTGTGCTGACATGCCGGCGCCGGGTCCGGGCGGGGCGGGCCGGTCGCGGAACGTTGCCGAGTGCCGCGTCGCGCTGCTGGTTGCGGCGCTGCGCCTTGGGACGCGCGACCTCCATCTGCTGCTGCTTGCGTTTGGCGGGCGGCTTGTCGCCCTGGTTGCGGCGGCCCTGTTCGGCGGCGGGCTTGCGCGGCGCACCCGAGCCGCGACCGTCGCCCCCAGACGGGTCGTCGCTCTCCTGCGGTGCGTCGCCTCTGGAATTTCTCAACGTATCGTCCAAGTCCGGCACCTTCGTGTCGCTCCGCCGCATCTTATGTGTTTTATCCTCTAAGCGAGGCGTACTAAAGTGCTATCTGGCACGGTAAAGGTTTCGTCATGTCGCTCGCTCTTCCTTCCGGTCGTCCGCGGCCCGCCAATGGCCGCCGCTTCAAGGCGTTTCGGGCCGTCGGCGCGCTGATCATGCGCGAGATGACCACGACCTATGGCCGGTCCCCGGGCGGTTATCTCTGGGCGATCATGGAACCGGTGGCGGGCATCGCCTTGCTGTCGGCCGTCTTCAGCCTCGTCGCGCGGACGCCGCCCCTTGGCGTGAACTTCCCGATGTTCTACGCGACCGGCTTTTTGCCGTTCATGATGTACACCCAGCTTGAGGGCAAGATCTCGAAGTCGATGAAGTTCTCGAAGTCGCTTCTGTTTTACCCGAGCGTCACCTATGCCGACGCGATCCTCGCACGGTTCACCCTGACCTTCCTGACCCAGATGACGGTCTTTTTCGTCCTGTTGTCGGGCATCATGCTGATCTGGGAGACGCGAACCGCCATCGACCCTTGGATCCTGATGAGCGGGATCGGCGCGGCGGCGATCTTCGGAGTGGGCATCGGCACGATGAACTGCTTCGTGCGAGCCTACTTCCCGGTCTGGGAACGGTTCTGGAAGGTGCTCAACCGTCCATTGTTCCTGATTTCCGGGATTATCTTCCTGTTCGACGACGTGCCGCCTTTCGCGCAGCAATACCTGTGGTGGAACCCGCTTGTGCATCTGATCGGCCAGATGCGCAGGGCCTTCTATCCACAATATCGCGGGGAATACGTCGAACTGCTTTACCCCGTCGGCGTCGGCATGGCGCTGTTGGTGATCGGCCTGATCTTTCTCAACCGCTACAACCGCGAGATCCTGGACCAGATGTAGGCGCCCGCCAAGCGTCAGAGCTTCGACAGGTAGGTTCCGTAATCGTTCTTGGCGTAGCGCTCCGCCTCGCGGGCGAGATCGTCGCGCCTAATCCATCCCTTCTGGAAGGCGACCTCTTCGGGGCTCCCGATCTGCTGACCCTGCCGCTGCTCGATCGTGCGCACGAAATTACCTGCGTCCAGCAGGCTGGCATGGGTGCCGGTGTCGAGCCATGCATACCCGCGCCCCATACGCTGCACGGTCAGGCTGCCCTCGGCGAGATACATCTCGAGCAGCGTGGTGATCTCGAGTTCGCCGCGGGCGGAGGGTTCGATCTGCCTCGCCTTTTCCGGAGCGGTGGCATCGACGAAGTAAAGCCCCGTGACCGCGTGGTTCGACGGCGGCACTTCGGGTTTCTCGATGATGCCGCGCACGGTGCCGGTCTCGTCGAAATCGACCACGCCATAGCGTTCCGGGTCGGCCACCTGGTAGCCGAAAACCGTGCCGCCACTTTCCTGCGCATCCGCCTCGGCCAGAAGCTCGGGCAGGCCGTGACCGAAAAAGATGTTGTCGCCCAGCACCAGGGCCGAAGGCGCGCCATCCAGAAAGTCCTCGGCAAGGATGAAGGCCTGCGCCAGGCCATCGGGCGAGGGCTGGACGATGTAAGTCAGACTGACGCCGCAATGGCTGCCGTCGCCCAGCAAGCGCTTGAACTGCGCCTGATCCTCGGGCGTCGTGATCACCGCGATGTCGCGGATACCGGCCAGCATCAAAACGGTCAGGGGATAGTAGACCATCGGCTTGTCGTAGATCGGCAGCAGCTGCTTCGACACGCCCATCGTGATCGGGTAAAGCCGCGTACCGGAGCCGCCGGCGAGGATGATGCCCTTGCGTCGTGTCATGTATCCGCCTTCTGGTGATCAAGTTCGGCAAGCACCTGCGCCAGCCCTTTTCGCCAATCGGGACGCGCGATGCCAAAGACCTCGGTCGTGCGCGCGCAGTCGATGCGCGAGTTGAGCGGCCGCTGCGCCGGGGTTGGGTAATCGCGCGTCGGGATGTCGGCGACCTCGCACGACAGGCCGGACTGCGCGAAGATCTCGCGCGCGAAATCCGCCCAGCTTACATCCGGCGCGCCGCTGAAATGGTAGGTGCCGGAATGCTCCGGGTTCCCGGCGAGAGCGCGTGCGATCGTGGTACAGGCCGACGCGATTTCGGCCGCCGGGGTCGGTCCGCCGACCTGGTCGGCAACGATGGTCAGCCGGTCGCGCTCGGCCCCGAGCCGCAGCATTGTCTTCACGAAATTGCCCCCATGCGCGGAAAACACCCAGGAGGTCCGAAGGATGGCATGCGCCTTGCCCGCCGTGCCGCGGACCGCCTCTTCGCCGCGCAGTTTCGTGCGCCCGTAGGCCCCGAGCGGCCCCGTCGGATCTTCGGGGCAAGAGGGCCGCGTGCCGGCCCCGTCGAAAACATAGTCAGTGGAAACATAGATGACCGGCAAGTCGCGCACCGCACAGGCCCGGGCGATCGCACCGGGCGTGCTGGCATTGACCGTCAGCGCGAGGTCTTCCTCGCTCTCGGCCTTGTCGACGGCGGTGTAGGCCGCCGCGATGATGACCGCGTCGGCGTCGGTCCGCTCGACATGGTCGACACACCGTGCCGGATCGGAGAAATCGGCATCCTCGCGCCCGAGCGCCAAGACCTCGACCCCGTCACTGGCATGGCGACGCAGCTCCGTTGCGACCTGCCCGGTCTTGCCGAAAACCAGCAGTTTCATGCCGTGACACCCAGCCGATGACCGACACCCTTGCGGTCCTGCAGGGCGCGCCACCAGGCCTCGTTGTCGAGGAACCACTGCACGGTTTTTTCGAGCCCCTGTTCGAGCGTCACGGACGGACGCCAGCCGAGTTCTCCGGCAATGCGCGACGGGTCGATCGCGTAGCGCAGGTCGTGCCCGGGTCGGTCGGCCACGAATTCGATCAGATCGGCATGCGGTGCTTGGCCGGGTCGTTTCTCGTCGAGGATGGTGCAGATCATGCGGACGAGGTCGATGTTGCGGGCCTCGTTCTCGCCGCCGATGTTGTAGCTCCGCCCGACCGCTCCGCGCTCCAGCACGGTCAGCAGGGCGTCGGCGTGATCCTCGACGTAAAGCCAGTCGCGCACGTTCTCGCCCTGCCCATAGACCGGGATCGGCTTGCCTGCGAACGCATTCAGGATCACCACCGGGATCAGCTTTTCCGGGAAGTGGTAGGGCCCGTAATTGTTGGAGCAGTTCGTCATCACCACGGGCAGGCCATAGGTTTCGTGCCAGGCCCGGACCAGGTGGTCGCTGGCGGCTTTCGACGCGGAATAGGGACTGTTCGGCGCGTAAGGTGTCTCTTCGGTGAATTGTCCGGTGTCACCCAGCGATCCGAAGACCTCGTCGGTCGAGATGTGGTGGAAACGAAACGCCTCGGGCCGTCCCTTGCCTTCCCAAAACGCGCGCGCCGCTTCGAGCAGGCAGTAGGTGCCGGTGATGTTGGTCTCGATGAAGTCGCCGGGTCCGTCGATAGACCGGTCGACGTGGCTTTCTGCGGCAAGATGCATCATCGCGTCGGGTTCATGCGCCGCGAGAACCCGCGCGAGCGCCGGACGGTCACGGATGTCGACGTGTTCGAAGGCGTAGCGCGGATCGTCTGCCACGCTTGCTATGTTGTCGAGACAAGCGGCATAGGTCAGCGCATCGAGGTTGACGACATCGTAGCCGCGCTCGACGGCAAGCCTCACGACCGCGGATCCGATGAACCCGGCGCCGCCGGTGACGAGCAGTTTCATGGATCAATCCCCGTAGACAAATGGGCTGTCGAAATTCGACAGGGTGGGCGCGGCGCTGTCCTTGTCGGAGAGCACGGGGTCGATGCCGCCCAGCCCCCAGTCAATACCGATCTCGGGGCTGTCGTAGTGCACGGCACCGTCGCACTCGGGCGCATAGTAGTCCGAGCACTTGTAGATGATTTCGGTGTCCGGCTGCCGGGTGACGAAACCGTGCAGGAAACCGGCCGGGACCAGCAGCTGCTTTCCGTTCTCGAAGCTCAACTCGACGCCAACCCAATCCCCGAACGTGGGCGAGCCCTTGCGGATGTCGACGGCCACGTCGAACAGCGCCCCGCGCCCGCAGCGCACCAGCTTGTCCTGGGCATGCGGAGGTGACTGGAAATGAAGCCCGCGCACAGTGCCGGTCTGCGCGGAGAGCGAATGGTTGTCCTGTACCCAGTCGAAAGTCAGCCCTTCCGCCTCGAACTGCCGGCGGCTCCAGCTTTCGCTGAAGAACCCGCGCTGGTCTCCGAACCGTTTCGGCGTGAGTAAGAGCACGCCGTCGAGTTTCGTTCGTTCAACCAGCACAAGACTCTCCTGAAATCATCAATAGAACGCCGTCCCCTTAGCAATTTGGGCACGGACTGTCATCCGCGAAGCGCCGGAACAGTTCGCCGTCGGCACGAAACGTGGGCATCGCGGCATGCGCAAGGCAATATCGCGGCGCGGGACTTAATAAATGCCGAAGTACTCCGCTTGTTCCCAGGCCGAGACCGCGGTGCGATACCGGTCCCATTCCGCGCGTCGGATGGTTACGAGGTGGTCGACACAGGCATCGCCCAGCGCCCCGCGGTAGAAACGCGACGCCTCGAAGGCTGCAATCGCCGCATTCAGGGTCTGCGGCAGGCGTGGGGCGTCGGCGTCGTACGGACTTTCGACAGCGGCCGGCGCGGCAAGTCCGCGGTCTATGCCGTCGAGCCCTGACAGGATCTGGCTGGCGAAGTAGTGGTAGGGATTGGCCGCAGGTTCGGCTACGCGGTTCTCCACCCGGCTCGCGGGGTCGTCGGGATGCATCAACGCGCGCACCATGGCACCGCGATTGTCGCGGCCCCACTGTATGCGGTCCGGGGCAAGTTGCTGCGGGCGGTAGCGCTTGTACCCGTTAACGGTCGGCGTGGTGAGCAGGCAGCTCTCGGCCGCATGCTCCAGCAGACCCGCGATCCAGCCGCTAGCCGTATCGCTGAGCGTACCGCCGTCCTGCGGCACCATCAGGTTCTCGCCGGTGGCGTCGTCGATCACCGACTGGTGCAGGTGCCAGCCGCTTGCCGCGCAATTCTCGAGTGCCGGGCGGCACATGAAAGTCGCATGCAGACCCCGCGCGGCGCAGACCTCTTTCACGAGCGTGCGGAAGATCACCATGTTGTCGGCATGGGTCAGGGGATCCGCCGGGTCGAAGGTGAACTCGAACTGGCTCGGCCCCATCTCGATCTCCATCGAGCGGATCGGCAGACCGATTGCGGCGGATGCCCGGCGCAGATCGTCAAGCACGGTCTCGGCGGCGGCATAGCGCAGCTCGGTCAGGTATTGGTAGCCCGGCGTCAGGTTGCGCGTCCCGGGCGGTCGCGCCGGCATGGTGGCATCGCCGTGCGCCAGACGGGAATCGTCGAGCGCGAAAACGTGGAACTCGACCTCCAGCCCGACCAGCATCCCGAGGCCCCGCTCGGCAAGCCGGGCGATCGCCTTTTTCAGAATCGTGCGGGCATCGAAGGCGATCGCCGCGCCCGACAGGTGGCGGGCATCGCAGAGAATCCATGCCGAGGCGTCGGTCCAGGGCAGGGAGCGGAAGGTCTCGGGGTCCGGAACCATCAGGATGTCCGACGCGCCCTGCAGCCCGCCGGGCACATCGCCGGCCCCGGACCAGACCGGAAACACGGTGCGGTGCGACGTATCCTTCAAGAGCAGGGTCGAAGTGACGTTCATCCCGGAGCGGAACAGCGCAGGCAGCGCGGAGGCGACGATGGTCTTGCCGCGCAGGATACCGTGCTGGTCGGCGAAGAGAACGCGCACGGTCTCGACGTCACTCTCGCCGACCCTGCGGCAAAGATCACGCGCGGCGGCCACCGCCTCAGGCGTCAGCAGCCCGTCGCGGGCCAGCCGCCCCTGCGCGATCTCGTCGAGCCGGTCGGTCACGCGCCGCTCACAGGCTGGCGTCCCAGTCCGCGCAGGCGGCGCGGCGCGCGCGGTCGCTTTCTGCATAGGCGCTTTGCCAGTCGCCTCCCGAGGCGATGGTGTCGTTCGAGACCGGCCCGAAAACCTCCCGCGAATCGGTGTCGTTCCACATCGGAAGCGCCCCGGCCTCACCATCCTTCAGGCTGGCGATGGCGGCGCGCAGCTTGCGCCGGTAGGCGATGATCGCCACGTCACTCTTGCCGAGATGCTCCTTCGTACGGTCGAAGATCCGTCCCGGACTTTCCACCGCCCACTGGTCGTGCACATTGATGTCGAGCCCCATCCCGGTATAGGTCTCGCGCGCCTGTTCCTCGGGGTCGAAGCCGTATCCGTTGCGCTTGTTCTTGAGCGGCGCGTAGTCGGGCAGGCGATGCTCTTTCAGGCGCTGGGCGCGCATCAGCTCCTTGTCGACCGGTTTTCCGAAGCTCGTGAACATGGAGTACCAGTAGCAGGTTTCGTCATCGACGGGCACGTGCCATTGCGTGATGATCATCTCGCGCGACATCGGGATCGAGATCGCTTCGGGAAAGATCTGGTTCGTGACCCGGACATGTGTGCGTCCGTCGTCGAGATGCCGAAGGGCGACGATGCGCAGGCCATAGTCGGTGTCCTCGACGGTGATCTCAGGGCGAGGGTATTCCCGCAACAGCCGCGTCATCGGGATCTCGGTGTCCGCCGCCTTGTCGCGGAACTGCTTGCCGTAGCCTTCCTCGGGGTCCTCGTCCTGCAGGAAGCGATGCAGGAACGAGGCATGCGCCGGGTCGATCCCGACCTCGAGCGCCTGCAGCCAGTTGCACTCCCAAAGACCCTTGAACGCGAAAACGTGGCTTCCGGGCGCGCGGAAGCAGTCGAAATTCGGAAACGGCGGCGGATCGCCCGGACCCATGTAGGCAAAGACGATGCCGTTCTTCTCAACGACCGGGTAGGCGGTGGTGCGGATGCGTTCGTGCATGCGCGAGCCTTCGGGCTCGGCGGGTTGTTCGACGCACTGGCCCGTGCGGTCGAAATGCCAGCCGTGGAACGGGCAGCGCAGCCCATTGTCCTCGAGCCGGCCATAGCACAGGTCCGCGCCACGATGCGGGCAGCCACGGGCGATCAGCCCCAATTCGCCCTGGCTGTCGCGAAACAGGACAAGGTCCTCACCCAACAGCCGGACCGGCACGACGGGGCGGTTTCCGGCAAGCTCGTCCGACAGGGCAGCAGGCTGCCAGTAGCGCCGCATCACCGCGCCAGCCTCGGTGCCCGGTCCGATGCGCGTGATTGTGTCATTGAGTTCCTTGCTGATCATTGTCGGTCCTCCCGGTGGCGTCGGCTGCCTGAACCTTGCATTTGTCAAATAACGCACGGATTGTTATATATTACAGAGTTTCGACTTTCCGCCGACCTGTCAAGCGCGGAGGCGAGCCGGGAAGGACGCGCAATGCCAGAACCTCAGACGACTTCGCCGCGCGATGTCTCCGGAACGCTCGTCAAGGGGCTGGCGGTGCTGTCGGCCTTCGACGAGACCCGGCAGGATCTGACCATGCCGCAGATCGTCGAGATCACAGGGCTGGATCGCGCCGCGGTGCGGCGGCTTGTCCTGACGCTGGCGCACCTTGGATACCTGCAGAAGTCCGGCCGCAGCTTTCGCCTGACCCCGCGCGTTTTGCGCCATGCGGGCGCCTATCTGCGCGCCAATCGCATCGGGGCGCTGGTGCAACCGGTGCTGAACCGCTTTGCCGAGGATCTCGGCAGCACGATCTCGTTGGCGGCGCTCGACGACCGGTCCGCCCTTTACATCGCGCAATCGACGGCGCGCGCCTCGGCCCCCTCGCTGGGATTCACCGTCGGCAGCCGACTTCCCGCCCCGAGCACGGCGGTCGGACGCATGCTGCTGGCCGGGCTCGACCGCGACGCCGCGCGCGCCCTGATCCGACAGATGGACGTCATCCGCCACACGCCACGGACCGAAACCGACCCGTCTGCAATCGCCCGGGCCGTCGACACCGCGCGGGTGCAGGGATGGATCACCGTCGACGGCGAATTCGAGGCAGGTGCCATGGGGCTTGCGGTTCCGGTCGCGGCAGACGCTGCGGGCCCGATGGCACTGGGCATGTCGGAACCCTCGGTGACCGTCGGCACAGCGGACGCGGTGGACCGCTGCATCGGCCTGCTTCAGGCCTGCGCCAATACGCTGGCCCGGTCCGGCGCGCTTTAGGGCCGGAGCGTCCCGCCGCTGGAGTCGACCGCAGGTTCGTCTTTCGGCGCCGCTGGCGTCGTATCGGCCTCTTCGCCGACCGGTTCCGCCTCGGGAATCTCCGCCGTGTCGTCCGGCACCGGTTCGGGCGCCGGTTCCTCGAGCGTTCCGACGATCAGCGGCAGCATCTGGACACCCCCCGGCATCGCGACCTCGGTCATCGGCGGCGTCTTCCAGTCGAGCGTGTCGAACCCGGCGCAATTCTCGCAGATCGGCACCCAGTGGGTGTGGATATGCTGGCAGTTGTCGCAGATCCATTGCGGGCCGCGCGATACAGTCAGCGCCCGCGCCAGCCAGCCGCGCACCACCGTATCCGGGGCACCTTCGCCGCGTTCGATCGCCGCCATCAGCGTGACCGAGCGCACCGTCGGATCGGTTTCGACGAGGTTGCCCAGCGCCCGGCGCGCCGCCGGAAAGTCCTCGGCGGCGATGTAGAGCTCGGCCAGCAGCATCCGGGTTTCCGGATGGTCCGGCTTGATCCGGGTCAGAGTGCTGAACCGCTTGATCCGTGCCTCGGGCTTCTCGTCGGGTTCGATCGCCGCGAAGGTCGCCGCGAGGTCGGGATGCGGATGCGCCTCCCAGGCTTTCTTGAGAATTCGCGTGGCATAGCGCTTGTTGTCCTGGTCGATGTGGCTGCGCGCCGCCATGATCGCCGCCGGGATCAGGTCCGGCGACTGCTTGTTCGCCGCGATCGCCGCCTCGCGCGCCTCGATGCTCTTGCCCTCGTCGAGCACGTCCTTCGCTTCGGACAGCGCCAGCACCGCGTCGCGCCGTTTATGCACGTCGCGCGGGAGGCTGCCGTACTTGAGCTTGGCGTTCAGCGTCTTGCGCGCGCCTTCCCAGTCGTGTTTGTCGGCCTGCAGCTTGAGCAGGATGTCCTGCGTCTCTTCGTGCTTGGGCTTGAGCGCGAACGCCTTTTCAGCCAGCAGCATCGCCGTGTCGGTGTCGCCGTCCGCAAGCTTTTGCTTCATGATCCCGCGCACGCCGACAAAGCGCGTCGCGTCATCCGCCACCAGCTTGCGATAGGTCTCCTCGGCCTTGCGCCGGTCCCCGGCCATCTCGGCGGCCTGTGCCGTCAGCAGGTTGGTCAGCGCGGGCTTGTTGAGATAGCGGTCCGCCTTGGCGGCCTTGTTCATCGCCACCCGGCCCTCGCCGCTGGCCAGCGCCATCAGTCCCTCGGACAAAGCCTCGAACCCCTTGCGCTCGCGATTGCGGTCGAAATAGCGCGACAGCGCGGTCTCATCCCCGTTCAAGAACTTCAGCGTCGCAATCAGCAGGGTCAGCAGCTTGAGGAAGATCCAGACAAGGATCACCAGCACGACCGCGGCGATCACCGATTCGAGCGGGCCGAAATTGTATTCAGTGCCCGCCACGGTGACTTGCACCCCGCCTTGGCTTTCCAGCAGGTACTTGGCAGCCAGCGCCAGCAGCGCGATGGCACACACGAAGAGGACGATTTTGACCAGTGACCACAGCATGTCCAAGTTCCTCAGTTAGTCGTCAGGCTTTTCGACAGGGTATCGGCCGCCGCCTGCGCTTGGGCGCGCGCCCGGGCGGTTTCGAGCCAGTCCGACATGGCATCCTGCGAGACCTGCGGCAGGGCTTCGATCTCGCCCAGCGCCGCGTCGAGCCGGCCGTCGTTCAGCGCGGCTTCGGCCCGTGACAGCACGGCGTCGGGGTCATCGCCCTCGCGCGGGCTGACCGAGCGCGCACCAAGCTGGCGCTTCAGGAACCCGGTCAGACCGGCGCTCGCGTCCGGCCCCGCGCGCGCGGCAGACAGCGCGGCCCGCGCGGCATCCGGGAAGCTCTCGCGCAGTTCTCCCATCGTCGGCACGCCGGTCGGCGCGGCCTCCACAAGCTCGGGCGGCACGTCGACCGCCCCGGTCTCCTGCAGGTCGCTCAGCGCAAGCTCGAAACCCGAGCCACTGTCCACCGCAGTCACGACCCGGGTCAGCGCGGCCCTCGCAAGCGTACGCCGGGCCTCCGCCTCTGCTTCGGATTGCGCCCCGTCGATCTCGCCCGACAGCCGCGCGATTTCCTGGTTCTGCTGGTCCAGCGCCTGTTTCTGCGCGTCGATCGCTTGCCGCTGCTGGTCGAGTGTCTGCCGCAATCCCGCGAACGCCTCCTGTTGGGCCGCGTCGTCGGACGGTACGGCGATCGGGCGTTCCTCGACCGATTGCAGCCGGGCCTCGACGCTGTCGATCGCGCTCTGCACTTGCGACACCATCGCGCGCACGGCATCGATCTCGGCGGTATCCGATGCGGCCGGTTCGATATTCGTCACCGCGCCCTCGACAGTGTCGATGCGCGACGACTGCGCGGCCACCGCGCTGCCGAGCCGCTCGATATCCGCCTGGATTTCTGAAAGGTCCACGCTCGGGCGCTGCAGGGCCGCGGGCAAGTAGTTGTCCAGCACTTCGGCGCGGCCCAGCAGAAACCCGATCACCGCGGCGATGACACCGCCGAGGACCGCCGGCCAGATGCTCGGATCGTCGGCGGGCGCTTCATCTGTTGCCTCCGGAGGCGGAGCGGTCTCGGACGCGCGGTAGTCCTCTACCTCGTCATCCTCGTCGTCATAGACGTCCCGGTCGTCATCGTAGGCGTCGCCCTCGTCGTCGTCGACCGGGTCCCAAGACATGTTCTCGTCGGGATCCGCGTCGAATTCGTCCTCGGTCGACGCATCGGACGCGTCGTCATCAAGAGGTGCGTCGCCGGTCTCCGGTGCGACCGGATCGTCGAGCTTTGGATCGCCCGACAGCTCCGGAACCGGTGGCGTCTCGGCGGCCTCCGCCGTGTCGGACGAGGCCTTTTTCGTCAAGTCGGCCGCGCCCTTCCCGGTCTCTTCGGCCGTCGTGAACTTCGGGTCCTCCGGTTTGGTCGACTTCGCCACGGCATCCACCTTCTCGATTCTGCGTGCACAGCGGTCTTGCACCCGGAAAGCTTACTCGCCGCCGCGTGACCCCTCAACCCAAGCTAAGCCGAAAGCGATTTTTTCAATGGTGCGAGCCATTTCATCCAGCGTTGGAGATCGCGGGATGTGCATTGTCCGACCGCCGCGACCGACCACCGGTCCGGCCACTGCGCGGCTCAGGGCGACCGGAACGAACGCCTCGCCCTCGCGCAGGCTCTCGGCAAAAAGCATCGCCGTACGCGGCGAGAACAGCGGCACGATGGGGCTCGGACGGGCAGCCAGCGCCGCGCGGGCGGCGTCGGTCAGGGGCCGGGCGCGCTGCTCGTAAAGGACGAAGGTGTCGACCGTATGCCCGGCTTCCGTCAGGCGCCGCGCAATCTCGCCGCGCCGGTGGCGTCCGGCGAGATGCACGAAGTGTCCCGGCTCCTGCATCGCCAATTCGGCGACCAGCGCGTCCGCATTCTCTCCGGACAGGACCGCGTGCCAGCCGCGATCGCGTGCCAGCGCCGTGGTGCGCGCGCCGACGCAGAACGCGATCCGGTCCGCGCCCTCCGGCGCCAGCCGCACCGCGTTCGAAGAGGTGAAGATCACCGCATCGATCTGCGAGAGGTCCGGCGTGACGGTCAGCGGAACGATCTCGATCAACGGGCTGAGGATCGGCAACAGCAGGTCACGGGCGCGCGGCGACAGGCATTCCAGAAGCGCGTCGTTGGTGCCTTCGGGGCGCGTCAGGATGATCGGTATCTGCGCTGCCCCCAATGCGGCGCTCCCCGGGATTGTTTGCCAGACCCGCCGGTGTTACCTGCGGGGAAAGCCGCATGCAACGGTATTGGACCTTGAACGAGACGCACACTGTCCTGGGGATTGAAAGCAGCTGCGACGACACTGCCGCGGCCATCGTGCGACGACGCGCGGATGGGCAAGTCGAAATCCTGACCTCGGTCGTTCACGGCCAGACCGAACTGCACGGCCGCTTTGGCGGGGTCGTGCCTGAAATCGCCGCGCGCGCCCATGCCGAAAAGCTCGACACGACGGTCGAAGAGGCTCTGGCCGGGGCCGGTCTGGCCCTTTCCGACATTGACGCCATCGCGGTTACCGCCGGCCCCGGCCTGATCGGCGGCGTACTGTCGGGCGTGATGTGCGCCAAGGGGCTCGCGATGGCGACCGGCAAACCGCTGCACGCGGTCAACCACCTCGCCGGTCATGCCCTGACGCCGCGCTTGACCGACGACGTGGCCTATCCCTACCTGTTGCTGCTGGTCTCGGGCGGTCACTGCCAGTTCCAGATCGTGCGCGGCCCGGACGATTTCGAACGGCTCGGCGGCACCATCGACGACGCGCCGGGCGAGGCCTTCGACAAGGTCGCGCGGCTGCTGGCCCTGCCGCAGCCCGGCGGACCGGCGGTCGAATCCTGTGCCGAGGCCGGCGATCCCGCCCGGTTCGCCTTGCCGCGCCCTCTGCTCGACCGGCCCGGCTGCGATCTGTCGTTCTCGGGCCTGAAAACCGCCGTTCTGCGCACCCGCGACGCGCTGGTAGCCGAGCACGGCGGGCTGCGTCGGGCCGACCGGGCCGATCTTGCCGCCGCGTTCCAGGACGCCGTGGCCGACGTGCTGGCCGAAAAGGCACGCCGCGCGCTTGCGATCTATCTGGCCGATGCGCCCGTCACGCCCTGCCTCTGCGTCGCAGGTGGCGTTGCCGCCAACGCCACCATCCGCGCCCGCCTCGAGAACGTGGCACGGGAGACCGGCGCGGAGTTTGTCTCTCCGCCGCTGGCGCTTTGCACGGACAATGCCGCGATGATCGCCTATGCGGCGCTCGAGCGGTCCGGCCCGGGGGACGGGCTGGAGTTCTCCGCCCGGCCGCGCTGGCCGCTCGACAGCTCGAAACCCGCGATGCTGGGCGGCGGCCGCAAGGGCGCCAAGGCATGAGCGTCGCGGTACTCGGGGCCGGAGCGTTCGGGACCGCGCTTGCCATCGCGGTTTCGCAGAACGGTCCGGTAACGCTCTGGGCGCGCGACCCGAAGGCCGCCGAGGCCATGCGCGCGCACCGGGAGAATGCCACGCGTCTGCCCGGACGCCCCTTGCCGGACAGCGTGACGGTGACGGCCGACATCGCAGAAACGACGGGACATGACACGGTGCTGCTGGCCATACCGCTGCAGAAGCTGCGCGGCTTTCTCTCCGCACACGGCGCGGCGCTGGAGGCACAGACGCTGGTCGCCTGCTGCAAGGGCATGGAACTGGCCACCGGTCTCGGGCCGGTTTCGGTCATCGCGGATTGCCTGCCACGCGCCCGCGCCGCGATCCTGACGGGGCCGAGTTTTGCCGTCGACATCGCCGCCGGGCTGCCGACGGCGCTGACGCTTGCCTGCGCGCAGCCCGAGACGGGTGCCCTGCTGCAAGAGCGCCTGTCGACCCGTGCGCTGCGTCTCTACAGGACCACGGACGTGACCGGGGCCGAACTTGGCGGCGCGCTCAAGAACGTGATCGCCATCGCCTGCGGTGCGGCGATCGGGGCCGGCCAGGGCGAGAGCGCGCGCGCGGCACTGATGACGCGGGGCTATGCCGAGATGCAGCGCCTCGCGGTAGCACTGGGCGCGCGCGCCGAAACCCTCGCCGGGCTGTCGGGCTTCGGAGACCTGGCCCTGACCTGCGCCTCGGAAAAGTCGCGCAACTACCGCTTGGGACTGTCGCTCGGTCGCGGAACGGACTTCGACAGGGCAACCACCGTCGAGGGTGCCGACACCGCCTTGGCGGTGCGCGAACTTGCCCGGCGGCAGGGCGTCGATCTTCCGATCACCTCGGCGGTTGCGGGTCTCGTGGAAAAGCGATTGGATGTCGCCGACGCCATTTCGGCGCTGCTTTCGCGCCCCCTGAAGGAAGAATGACATGCTCGTTGCGCTCGTCGCCAAGGACAAGGCCGGTGCCCTGCCGGTCCGGCAGGAAAACCGCCCCGCCCATCTCGAATACCTGCAAGCCTCGGCCGAAACCGTGCAGCAGGCCGGCCCGCTGCTCGACGACGAGGGCGGCATGATCGGCTCGCTGATCGTGCTCGACGTCCCGGACATGGCCGCGGCGCGGGACTGGGCCAACAACGATCCCTACGCGAAGGCCGGCCTGTTCGACACGGTCACGCTGACCGCTTGGAAGCGGGTGATCGGCTGATGGCCTACTGGCTCTTCAAGTCAGAACCCTCGACCTGGAGCTGGGATGACCAGGTCGCCAAGGGAGACGCGGGCGAGGAATGGGACGGCGTGCGCAACTACCAGGCACGCAATTTCATGCGCGAGATGAAACGTGGCGACCGCGGCTTCTTCTACCATTCGCAAAGCGAGAAGGCCGTCGTCGGTGTCGTCGAGGTGATTGCCGAAGCCCATCCCGACAGCACGACCGATGACGCGCGGTGGGAGTGCGTCGACATCAAGGCGGTGACACCCGTCGAAACGCCCGTGACGCTCGACGACATCAAGGCCGAGGAACGCCTGTCCGAGATGGTGCTGGTCAAAAACTCGCGGCTGTCCGTGCAGCCGGTGACGGACGCCGAGTGGGAAATCGTCTGCGACATGGCGGGCATTTCGGCCTAGACTGGCTTCGCGCAACTGCGGAGACACCCCATGGGCATACTGAGCGTCCTCATCGCTGGCATCTCCGGCTTCATTTTCGGGGCCATCTGGTACACGGTTTTTGCGACACGCTGGATGGCGGTTTCCGGCGTTGCGCTGGACGCGGAGGGCAAGCCCATCAATCGCAGCAATCCGGTGCCCTACATCACCTCGCTTGTCGGCTGCATTCTCGTGGCAGGGATGATGCGCCACACCTTCGTCCTCAGCGGTATCGACACGCCAGGCGAAGGCTTCGTCGCCGGGCTTGGCATCGGGCTGTTTCTCGTCACGCCATGGATCGCGACCTTCTACGCCTTCGGCGGCAAGCCACGGGATCTTGTTCTCATCGACGGCGGGTATGCGACCTTCGGCTCAACCGTGATCGCAACCGTCCTGACGCTGTTCTGAAGCGCGCCGTGCCGCGCTTTCGGCGCGAGGTCACGGACAAAACGAAAAGGGTCCCGACCCCGCGCCGGAACCCTTTCCTTACCCCACATGCTCCCAGTCCACCGCATGTGTTCGAAACTCGGTCCGGCCGTTCTGGCCCGGTGCAGGGGTAACCCGGCAGCGGTGCAAAATCAAACAGCAAGAACCCTGCATATGTCTCAAATGAGAAACGCCGCCCGTGGCGGACGGCGTCTTGTCGAAACTGCGGCGGCGGTTCAGCCGTAAACCGATTCCTTGCCGAAATGCTTGGTCAGCAGATAGTAGACGACCGCGCGGTACTTGTTGCGCTCGGACTTGCCGTAGGTGTCGATGGCCTTGTAGATCCCGCCCATCAGCTCGGGCCCGTCCGGCAGGCCGAGCTTTTTCATGAGAAAGTTCTCCTTGATCGTCTCCAGCTCGGAGGTCTGCGAGCCCGCGACCGTGCTGGCGTCGTCATTGTATATCGCCGGCCCGCAACCGATGGTGACCTTGGTCAACAGGTCCATGTCCGGCGTCATGCCGCACTTGTTCCTGAGATCCTCAGCGTATCGCGCGATCAGATCGTCTCTCTTTCCCATGAATCTCTCCCTCTAATGACACCGCGGCCAGTCAGGCTGACCCCGCGGAAGACCCTAGTGGGATCGAGCGGCCCGACAAAGAAATTTCTGGCGCCGGGTCCGCGCGCAGCCGTTCGTCGCCGAGCCCGCTGCGCGGAGACGATCAGTAGCGGTAATGTTCCGGCTTGAACGGGCCTTCGGGCTTCACGCCGATGTAATCGGCCTGCTCGGCATCGAGCTGCGTCAGCTTCACGCCGATCCGCTCGAGATGCAGCCGCGCGACCTTCTCGTCGAGATGCTTGGGCAGGATGTAGACGTCGTTGTCGTACTTGTCGGCGCGCGACCACAGTTCGATCTGCGCCAGCACCTGATTGGTGAAGGACGCCGACATCACGAAGGACGGGTGGCCGGTGGCGTTGCCGAGGTTCAGCAGGCGGCCTTCGGACAGCAGGATGATGCGGTTGCCCGAGGGCATCTCGATCATGTCCACCTGGTCCTTGATGTTGGTCCACTTGTGATTCTTCAGCGCCGCGACCTGGATCTCGTTGTCGAAGTGACCGATGTTGCCGACGATTGCCATGTCCTTCATCCCGCGCATGTGCTCGAGCCGGATCACGTCCTTGTTGCCGGTGGTGGTGATGAAGATATCGGCGCTGTCGATGACGTCCTCCAGAAGCACCACCTCGAACCCGTCCATCGCCGCCTGCAGCGCACAGATCGGATCAACCTCGGTCACCTTCACGCGTGCGCCCGCGCCGCGCAGAGAGGCCGCCGAACCCTTGCCGACGTCCCCGTAGCCGCAGACCACGGCGACCTTGCCGGCCATCATCGTGTCGGTCGCACGACGGATGCCGTCGACGAGGCTTTCCTTGCACCCATACTTGTTGTCGAACTTCGACTTGGTCACGGAATCATTCACGTTGATCGCCGGGAAGGGCAGGTGGCCCTGCTTCTTGAGTTGGTAAAGCCGGTTGACGCCGGTCGTGGTCTCTTCGGACACGCCCTGGATCGCCTCGCGCTGCTTGGCGAACCAGCCCGGGCTTTTCGCGATGCGCTTGCGGATCTGAGCGAAAAGCGCGACCTCCTCGTCGGACTTCGGCACCGCGATCAGCTCTTCCTCGCCGGCCTCGACGCGCGCGCCGAGCAGGATGTAAAGCGTCGCATCGCCGCCGTCGTCGAGGATCATGTTGCAGGTGCCTTCGGGGAAATCGAAGATCTTGTCGGCGTAGTCCCAATATTCCTCGAGCGTCTCGCCCTTGATCGCGAAGACCGGCGTACCGCCGGCCGCGATCGCCGCCGCCGCGTGATCCTGCGTCGAGAAGATGTTGCAGGACGCCCAGC
The DNA here is from genome assembly GCF_033436665.1 of Roseobacter sp. FCG-D35. Lineage (NCBI taxonomy): Bacteria > Pseudomonadati > Pseudomonadota > Alphaproteobacteria > Rhodobacterales > Roseobacteraceae > Roseobacter > Roseobacter sp. FCG-D35. The sequence continues at coordinate 128,247 of NZ_JAWQFO010000003.1, read as the reverse complement.
GCACGGATGCGCCCAGCGCCACCAGCGTCTCGATCAGGACCGCGGTCTGGATCGTCATGTGCAGCGATCCCGCAATCCGCGCGCCCTTGAGCGGTTTGCTCTCGCCGTACTCCGCGCGCAGTGCCATCAGGCCCGGCATCTCGGTCTCGGCGATGTCGAGTTCCTTGCGCCCGTAGTCGGCGAGGTTGATGTCCTTGACGATGTATTCGGTGCTCACGGGTTCATCTCCATTGGGTCTGCGCCGCCTTTACCATCGCGCCCCGGGGCGCACAATGCGGCCAGCCCGCGCGCATTCGCGGGGCATTGCGGCCGGGCGGCAGTCGGTCCAGAAGGGACCGCGTGATCGGCGAGGACAGGACCATTCGATGAAACAGCCCCGCGCATGGCAGAGAATGCTCTCGGGTCGCCGGCTCGACCTTCTCGACCCGACCCCGATGGACATCGAGATCGAGGATATCGCCCATGGGCTGGCCTTCGTCGCACGCTGGAACGGCCAGACGCGCGGTGACCATGCCTATTCGGTCGCGGAACACGCGCTGCTGGTCGAAACGCTGTTCTGCAGGATCGCGCCGTCGGCCCCGGCGCGCTGGAAACTGGCCGCCCTGCTGCACGATGCGCCGGAATACGTCATCGGCGACATGATCTCGCCGGTGAAGGCCGCCGTCGGTCCGAACTACGGGGCGCTGGACGACCGGCTGACGGCGGCGATCCACCTGCGGTTCGGTCTGCCGGCAACGCTGCCCAAGACGGTGAAGAGCCAGATCAAGAAAGCCGACCGCATCAGTGCCTGGATGGAGGCCACGCGCATCGCCGGTTTCTCCGAAGCCGAGGCGACCCGGTTCTTCGGCGCGCCGGCAGCGGGGCTGATCGACGGGCTCGACATCGTGCTGCGCCCGCCGGTCGAAACGCGCAGGGATTTCACCGCGCGCCACGACGCGCTGCTGAAAGAGATGTCATGATCTGCGTTCGCCCGGCCACCGCGCTCGACACCAAGAGCATGGCGCGCCTGCTCAACGAGATCATCGCCGAGGGCGGCACGACCGCTCTGACACGGCCGGTGACCGGCGAGGACATTTCCGACTGGATGGCCCGCGGCGGTGATCTTTCGGCCTGGCATGTCGCCATCGACGACCGCGAAGAGGTCGTCGGCTTCCAGTGGATCAATCCGAACCCCGACCTGCCGCCGGAAGCTGCCGACATCGCCACCTTCGTGCAGATCGGTCAGACCGGCCTCGGCATCGGCTCGAAACTCTTCGCCGCCACTGCCGAGGCCGCGAAACGGCTGGGATATGTATGGATCAACGCCACGATCCGCGCCGACAACACCGGCGGACTGACCTACTACCAGAGCCGCGGCTTTCGTGACTACGGCCTGCGTGAAGGCGTCCGGCTGGACACCGGCCAGATCGTCGACAAGCGGCTCAAGCGCTACGATCTGTGATCCGGTTGCGGCGGGCAGCGTCAACCGCCCGCCGCGCGGGCTCCGGTGCAACGGGGATCACCAGAGGTCCCGATAGGGGTTGAACCGGTAGGGGTCGTGGCTTGGCGGCTGTCGGTGCTGCGGCACGAAGCGGTCGGCCCAGGGGTGGTCATCGTGCCGGTCCGGATAACGATCGTGTCGCCGGCTCTGCCCGGTTGCGGTCATCAGGACATCTGCGAGAAGTGTAAGCATGACTGTCTCCTTTCTTGTCGTCATGTCCATCACTGTAGGTGTTTGCACCGCCATCACCGAATCAGTATGCTTGACCACATGTAAGTCAGACTAACAGGTGAGCGATGCCGCTGAACGCCCTGCCGTCCCTCGCGGCGCTGCGCGCCTTCGAGGCCGCCGCGCGCAACCGGAGCTATTCGGCCGCGGCCCGTGAACTCAATGTCACCCATGCCGCGATCGCCCAGCACGTCCGCACGCTCGAAGATCATTTCGGCGCCGAGTTGATGCGGCGCGAAGGGCAGGGCATGGCGGTGACTGACGTCGCCCGCGACTTCGCCGACAACCTTTCGGACGGCTTCGCCCGGATCGCCGGCGCGGCGCGCGACCTCGCCGAGCGCGACGCGGTGCGCCCGCTGCGCGTGGCGCTGACCCCGTCCTTTGCCGGAAACTGGCTGATGCCGCGCATCGGTCGCTTCTGGGAAGCGCACCCCGAGATCGCGGTCGAGTTTTCACCCGGAGCGGAACTGGTCGACCTGCGGCGCGACGGGTTCGATCTCGCGATCCGCTACGGGCACGGCACATGGACGGGCGTCGAGACAGAGCGGCTGGTCTCCGCCGGCCACGCGGTCGTCGCGGCGCCAGAGCTTGCCCACCGGCTGAAGATCCGCGCCCTCGAGGATATCCGGGATGCGCACCTTCTCATGGAGGCAGGTCGCGACGAAGAGAAGATCTGGGCGCGGGCCAACGGGCTCGACCTCGACGCGCTGCGCGTCACCGAACTCGACAACCTGATGATGGTCTACCAAGCGATCCTTGCCGGGCAGGGGATCTCGATCCTGCCCTGGGCCCTCGTGGAGCGCGACGTCGCCGCGGGCCGTCTTGTGGTGCTCTGCGAGGCTGCCAAGACAGAGCTCGCCTACTACATCCTCACCCGGCCCGGGCGGGTCTCGCCCCGGGTCCGGCAGTTCGTCCGCTGGCTGAAACGGCAGGTCGCCTGAGGGTCAGCGCGGCGAGCGCTTGGCAAGGATGCGCTGCAGGGTGCGCCGGTGCATCGAGAGGCGCCGCGCGGTCTCGCTCACGTTGCGGTCGCAAAGCTCGTAGACCCGCTGGATATGCTCCCAGCGCACCCGGTCGGCGCTCATCGGGTTTTCCGGCGGCGGTGGCATGTCGTCGCCCTTGGCCAGCAGCGCGTTCACGATATCGGTGGCGTCGGCGGGTTTCGACAGGTAGTCGGTCGCCCCGATCTTGACCGCGGCCACGGCGGTCGCGATGGCCCCGTAGCCGGTCAGCACCACCACCCGCGCATCGGGTCGCTTTTCCCGAAGGACTTCCACGACATCGAGCCCGTTGCCGTCCTCGAGCCGCAGGTCGACCACCGCGAAGGCCGGCGGCCGCGCCGTGGCGATCGCGCGACCGGCGGCCACCGATTCCGCCATCTCGACCTCGAAGCCGCGCTTTTCCATCGCCTTTGCAAGCCGGCGCAGAAACGACTCGTCGTCATCGACGAGAAGCAGGGACTTGTCTGCCCCCAGAGCGCGTTCACTGATATCGGCCATTGCGTGTCATCCCGTTGTGTAAAGGGGGATTTATGGCAGAGGACCGGACTCGTCAAACGCGGGGCGTCAGGCCTCGGGCGCGTTCTCGGCGAAACAGGCGACCGACTCCGCCATCTCTTCCGCCGTCGTCTCGCGCCGGTAGAACTCGGCAAAGCCGGTGCCTGGCATCACGAGATAGGTGAAAGTCGAGTGATCGACGGGGTAGAACTCGTCGCCGTTGTCATGCGCCTTGTAGTAGGTGCGGTAGGCTTCGCTGGCCGCCTTGACCTGCTCGGGCGACCCGGTCAGGCCGATCGCGCGGTCATGCAGGTTGGCCGCGAAATCCCCGACCACCTCGGGCGTGTCGCGCTTGGGATCGATCGAGATGAACACCGGCGTGACCGGCACGTCGCGCTCGAGCAGCAGGTCGACCGCATCGGCATTGCGCGCCATGTCGAAGGGGCAGACGTCCGGACAGAAGGTGTAGCCGAAGTAGACCAGCGACGGTTCGGTGATGACATCCGTATCGGTCACCGTCTCGCCGGTGGCATCGACCAGTTCGAACGGCCCGCCGATGCTGCCGGCACCACCCGCAACCTGCGCTGCGCGGCAGGAGGCGAAAGGGTCTCCGTCCGCCGGTTGGCGGGTGAGGTACCACGTGCCTGCCAGAAGGGCCGCGACGGCAACGGTGGAAAGCGTGGCGATGGTGCGCATTTCGATTTCGATCCTGTATGATCGGCTTGAACTCTTCCGGGGCACTCCTAGCGTTCCGGCGCAGCATTGGAAACTCAAGAGCCGGTGAGGCCATGACCGATACAGACGTCAGACCGCTCGGCGGGCGCATGTGGTCCAACTGGATCCGGCTGCGCACGATCATCCTGCTGCGCTGGTTCGCCATCGCCGGGCAGCTGACGGCCATCGCGATCGCCACGCGGGTCTTCGATATCGAGCTCGAGCTGGGCCTGTGCTACCTCGTGATCGGGGCTTCGGCGATCTCGAACCTCGTGGCGGTTCTGGTCTTTCCCGAGAACAAGCGCCTGTCGGAAGTCGAGAACATGCTCATGGTCCTGTTCGACCTTTTGCAGCTCAGCTTCCTGCTCTTCCTGACCGGTGGGCTCAACAATCCCTTCGCGCTTCTGATGCTTGGCCCGGTGACCATTTCGGCCGCCGTGCTGACACTGCGCTCGACTCTGGTGGTGGGCGGCACAGCGGTCCTGCTGGTCAGCCTGCTCGCTGTGTTCCACTTTCCTCTGCAGCATGTCTCGGGAACGGTGCTGGAGATTCCGCAGATCTTCGTCTTCGGCAACTGGATCGCGCTCATCATCGCGATCGTTTTCATCAGCGCCTACTCGGTCCGGGTGACCACCGAGATCCACTCGATGTCCGACGCGCTGGCCGCGACGCAGATGGCGCTGGCGCGCGAGCAGAAGCTGACCGACCTCGGCGGCGTGGTGGCGGCCGCCGCGCACGAACTCGGAACGCCGCTTGCGACGATCAAGCTGGCCAGTTCGGAACTTCTAGAAGAGCTTCAGGACCGCCCCGACCTGCGCGAGGATGCCGTCCTGATCCGGGCGCAGGCGGACCGCTGCAGCGATATCCTGCGGAACATGGGTCGGGCGGGAAAGGATGACCTGCACCTGCGCCAGGCGCCGCTGATGGCCGTGCTCGAGGAAGCCGCCGAACCGCACCTGACCCGCGGCAAGTCGGTACATTTCGCCGAAGCCGAAACCGCCGGGGCGCAGCCCTCGATCCTGCGCAAACCCGAGATCGTGCACGGCCTGCGTAACCTGATCCAGAACGCGGTCGATTTCGCCCGTCGCAACGTCTGGATCCAGGCGGACTGGTCCGAGGACCGGATCGCGATCCGCATCCTCGACGACGGGCGCGGCTATCCGCCGCACCTGCTGGGGCGCATTGGCGATCCTTTCGTCGGGCGCAGACGCGGGCCCGGAGAGCGCCCGCTTCGGCCCGAGTACGAAGGGATGGGTCTCGGTCTCTTCATCGCCAAGACGCTGCTCGAACGCTCGGGCGCGGAACTGACCTTTGCCAATGGCAACGACCCGTTCATCGACCGCGACAGCGACGACCAGCACATCGGCGCCATCGTCGAGGTCCGCTGGTCTCGCGCCAACATCGACGCCCGCACCGGAACGACGCCGGTGCCGACCGGGCACAACCAGCCAATCCGGGCCTGACGCGATGCACGTCTGGGACCATCGCGACACATCTTAACGCTGCGTTAACTCCGAAAACCGGATAATGTGGGCGTGTGCTTCTGAAGGGACAGGGTTCCACATGCCGCTGATCGAAGCCGTGATCGTCTTCTGCGCGGCCGCACTGAGCGTGGGCGTCGCGGTCTTCTGGATCGCGCGCTCCGGTGCGGGCCGTGGCGCGTCAGGACCGGGCTTCGACGACGGCATGTCCTTTCTGTTCGACAGCGACGTCCTGCACCACGCCTCGAACGCGGCGCTGCACCTGCACGGCGTCCGACCTGGCCGCGACACCTGGGCCAGCCTACGCGCGCTTTACCTGGGACGCTTCCCGCGCTTTCCCGACAGCCCGCCGACCGCCAGCGGCGAGATCTCGATCCGGGCCGTGCACGACCACGACGGCGGACGCCTGCGGATCTCGCAAAGCGGCGCCTTCACCCGCGTCGTCGTCGAGGAGGAAGACCAGAGCCTCGACAGGCTGGCCGGCAAGGACCTGATCTCGACCCTCGTGGAACTCGAGCATTTGCGCCGGGCCAGCGATACCACACCGCATCCGGTCTGGCAGGTCGACGCCCAGGGCAAGGTGATCTGGTGCAATGCCGCCTACAGCCAGCTCTACAGGACCCTGCACGAGCGAGAGCCTGACCGGGACGTTCCGGTTTTTGCCGATCTCGACGCCCAGTTGGCAGGCGCCGCCGCCAAGCGCATCGCGATCGACCAGCCCGACAAACCGGGCTGCGACTGGTACGATGTCTCGGTGATCAAGGCGGGCGAGGTGCGGATCTTTCACGCCGTCAACGTCAATGCCGTGGTGCAGTCCGAGATCGCCCAGCGCAACTTCGTGCAGACCCTGGCCAAGACCTTCGCACATCTGTCCATCGGTCTCGCGATCTTCGACCGCAAGGGGCAGCTGGCGCTCTTCAATCCCGCGCTGATCGATCTGACCAGCCTGCCTGCAGAATTCCTCAGCGCACGTCCGACGCTGCTGTCCTTCTTCGATCGGCTGCGCGAAAACCGGCGCATGCCCGAACCCAAGAACTACCGATCCTGGCGCCAGGAGATTGCCGAAGTGGTCACGGCCGCCACCGACGGGCGCTACCAGGAGACCTGGACGCTCGAGTCGGGCCAGACATACCGCGTGCGCGGCCGCCCGCATCCCGACGGCGCCATCGCCTTTCTGATCGAAGACATCAGCGCAGAGGTGTCGCTCACACGCAATTTCCGCGCCGAACTGAAGCTTGGCCAGAGCCTCATGGACAGTTTCGACGATGCGCTCGTGGTGTTCTCGCCCGCTGGCGTGCTGAGCTTCTGCAACGCGGCCTATCGCAAGCTCTGGAAGCTCGACCCCGACAACGCCTTTGCCGACGTCACCATCGCGGACTCGATCGCCGAATGGAAACGACTGTGCGAACCCGGCGCGCGTTGGGCGGCGCTGACCGACTTCGTACTCGATTACGGCGACCGCGACCCGTGGAGCATGCCGGTTTCGCTGCGGTCGGGCGAGCAGTTGACCTGCCAGGTCGCGCCCATTGCGAGCGGCGCCACGCTCGTTCGCTTCAGCACGGCCCCCGAGCCCGCAGCGCCACGCAGGCAGCGCAAACCGGCGGGCAGCGCGGCGCGCTAATCGACTTGCAGCGGACGGCGGCACGGGTAACTTGGCCGCATGTCCCCGCGCCGCGTGACCAAGACCCTGTCGTCCGAAGCCGAGACGGCGCGCTACGCCGCGGCGCTGGGCGCGCAGTTGCGCGAAGGCAACACGATCCTGCTGAGCGGCCCGGTCGGCGCGGGCAAGACGCATTTCGCGCGGAGCCTGATTCAAGCCATCCTGACCGAACCCGAGGACGTGCCCTCGCCCACCTTCACGCTGGTGCAGACATACGACACGCGCCAGGGCCCGCTGTGGCATGCAGATCTCTACCGCGTCGGATCGACCCTCGAAATCGAGGAATTGGGACTTGCCGAGGCCTTCGCGACGGCGATCTGCCTCGTCGAATGGCCGGACCGGCTGGGCGCGTTGCGACCCCCGAATGCGCTCGACATCACTCTGACCGATGGAGGCGACGAATACGCCCGCGTCCTGACCGCGTCCTGGACCGATACCGGCTGGGACGCGCGCGTCGAGGGTGACCCGACATGACGGCGCGCGCCGATCTCGCGCGAGATTTCCTCGACCGGGCAGGCTGGGGCGATGCGCGGCGCACGCTGCTCGCTGGCGACGCCTCGCAACGCCGCTACGACCGGCTGAAACGCGGGTCCAAGGCCCGCGCGGTGCTGATGGATGCAGACCCCGCGCGCGGCGAGGACACACGCCCGTTCATCACAATCGCCGAGCACCTGCGCGGCATCGGCCTCAGCGCACCCGAGATTCTTGCCAGCGATCCCGCGCACGGCTTCCTGCTGCTCGAGGATCTCGGCGACGACGTGTTCGCGCGTCTCGTCACCAATGCGCCCGAGCTCGAAACCAGTCTCTACGACGCCGCGATCGACGTGCTGCCGGTGTTGCAGGACCACGCCGCTCCGGCACTATCCCGGCTCGATGCCGCGACCTGTGCCGATCTCGCCGCCGCGATCTTCGAGTGGTACCATACCGGTTCCGAAGCGGAGACTTCCGCGCTGGCCGCCGAATTTCGGGAGAGGTTCGAGAACCTCTGCCAGCCGCTCGACACCGTGGCCCCGGTGTTGATGCTGCGCGACTACCACGCGGAGAACCTGATCTGGCTGCCGGAACGGGCCGGCGTCGCAAGGGTCGGGCTGCTCGACTTCCAGGACGCGATGCTGGCCCATCCGGCCTACGACCTCGTGTCGATCCTTCAGGACGCCCGCCGCGACGTGCCGCCGGCCCTCGAGACGCACAGCCTCGACCGGTTTCTCGCCGCGACCGGCCACGACCGCGCGGCCTTCGGAGAGGCCTACGCCACCCTCGGCCTGCAACGCCAGTTGCGGATCCTCGGCGTCTTCGCACGGCTCAGCCGACGGGATGGCAAGGCGCGCTACATCGACTTTGTGCCCCGGGTCTGGGCGCTGGCCCAACGCAACCTCGCGCATCCCGCGCTGTCCGGCATCGCGTCGTTCCTTGCGGACACCCTGCCGCCCCCGACCCCCGACCATCTCGCCAGACTGAGACAGACATGCCAGACCGCCCCGACACCGTGATGCTCTTCGCCGCCGGTTTCGGGACCCGGATGAAGCCGCTGACGGAACGGATGCCGAAACCGATGATCCCGGTCGCGGGCAAGCCGCTGATCGACCATGCCCTCGCGCTCGTCGCGCCGCTTCGCCCGCGCGTCGTGGCCGCCAACCTGCATTACCGCCCCGAGCCTTTGGTCGCCCATCTCGCGCCGCGCGGGGTGCAACCCATCGTCGAGACACCCGAGATCCTCGACACCGGCGGCGGGCTGAAGAACGCGCTGCCCCTGCTCGGCAAGGGACCGGTGATCACGATGAACACCGACGCGATCTGGATCGGACCGAACCCGCTCGAACTGTTGCGCGCCGCATGGGAGCCAGAGCGGATGGACGCGCTGCTGATCTGCGTGCCCGCCGCGCGCGCAGTTGGCCGCATCGAGCCCGGCGACTTCACTTGCGACGCCGAAGGTCGGCTCGGCCGGCGCGGTGATCTGGTCTACGGCGGCGCGCAGATCCTCAAGACCGACCGCGTCGCCGCGCGGCCCGAACGGGTCTTCTCGCTCAACGCGATCTGGGACGAAATGAAGGCCGAGGGACGGCTGTTCGGCATCGTGCATCCCGGACACTGGTGCGACGTCGGAACGCCCGCCGGGATCGGTCTCGCCGAGGACATGCTGAGGCAACACGATGTTCGATAGCTCCGCGACCCCGCGTGTCTTCACGCTCGAACCCGGCGTCGATTTCCCGCGGGCGGTGGCCGAGGGCCTGCGCGAACGGCTGACCGGCCAGCCCCCGGAGGCGATCGCGCGGGTCGACCTGATCGTCAACACCCGCAGGATGCAGCGCCGCCTGCGCGCCCTCTTCGATTCAGGCCCCGCGACCCTGCTGCCGCGCATCCGGCTGGTGACCGACCTCGACACACTCGAGCCGGGCCTTGCGATGCCCGCCTCCGTGCCCGCCCTGCGCCGGCGGCTGGAACTGATGCAACTGGTCGCGCCCCTGCTCGCGGCCGAACGCGACCTCGGCGGGCGAACGTCGCTTTTCGATCTGACCGACAGCCTCGCCGCGCTGATCGACGAGATGGAGGGCGAAGGCGTCACCGCCGAAAAGATCGCCGGGCTCGACGTCAGCGACCAGTCGGGCCACTGGCAGCGCGCGCTTGCCTTCCTGCGGATCGCACAAGGCTACGTCGACCGCGCCGACACGGGACCCGGGCCGGAGGCGCGGCAGCGCGGCCTCGTCGCCCGGCTGGTCGAGCGCTGGGCCGAGCAGCCGCGCGAAACGCCGGTGATCCTCGCCGGCTCCACCGGATCGCGGGGGACGACGAAACTGCTGATGGAAGCCGTGGCCCGCCTGCCGCAGGGGGCGGTGATCCTGCCGGGCTTCGATGCCGACATGCCCCGCGCGGCCTGGTCGCAGCTCACCCGGCAGGACTTGTCCGAGGATCATCCGCAGTACCGGTTCTTCGACCTCATGCAATCGCTGGACCTGGGTCTCGACGACCTGCGCCCCTGGACCGCGCGGGCGGCCCCGCCGTCGCGGGCGCGCAACGCGCTGGTGTCGCTGTCGCTGCGACCGGCGCCCTTTACCGACGCCTGGCTCTCGGAAGGTCCACGCCTGGGCCCGCTGGCGGAGGCAACCGCCGACACGACCCTTGTCGAGGCCCCGACGCCGCGGGCCGAGGCGCTGGCCATCGCGATGCGACTGCGCCAGGCCGCCGAGAACGGCGAAACGGCGGCGCTGATCACGCCGGACCGCATGTTGACCCGGCAGGTGACCGCGGCGCTCGACCGCTGGCGCATCTTGCCGGACGATTCCGCCGGCATGCCGCTGCACCTGTCGCCTCCGGGGCGCCTCTTGCGCCATGTCGCGGGGCTCTTCACCACCCGGCTTGACGCCGAGGCGCTGCTTACGCTGCTCAAGCACCCGCTGACCCACAGCGCCGGAAGCCGCAGCGACCACCTGCTGAACACCCGCCGGCTCGAACTGCGGATCCGTCGCCACGGTCTGCCCTATCCGGACGCCGACGGGATCGCGCGGCTGATGTCCGGTGTCGACAAGGATCCCGCCAGGCAGGCCGCCGCGGACCGCTGGGCCATCTGGGTCGGCGAAACCTTCACCGGGCGCGAAGCCCCCGGCGCGCGCGCCCTGACCACCTGGGTCGACGAGCACATGGCGCTGGCCACGGCGATCGCCGGCGGGCCGGAACCGGAGGGACCCGGCGCGCTCTGGCAGATGAACGCGGGCGATGCCGCCGAGAACGTCATGACGGGGCTGGCCGAGCAGGCGCCCCATGGCGGAGAGGTCTCGGCGCTCGACTATGCCACGCTGCTCGACGGCCTTCTGTCGGCCGGCGAGGTGCGCGACCGCGACGCGCCGCACCCGCGTATCATGATCTGGGGCACGCTCGAGGCGCGGGTGCAGGGCGCGGACCTCGTGATCCTCGGTGGCCTGAACGACGGAACCTGGCCGGAACCGGCGCGCCCCGATCCCTGGCTCAACCGCCGGATGCGGCTCGATGCCGGGCTGTTGCTGCCGGAACGCCGCATCGGGCTTTCGGCGCACGACTACCAGCAGGCGATCGCGGCGCCGCAGGTCTGGCTGACCCGCGCGATCCGCTCGGACGATGCCGAGACCATTCCCTCGCGCTGGATCAACCGCTTGCAGAACCTGATGGGCGGGCTCGAGGCGACGGGCGGGCAGGCGGCGCTGAGGGACATGCGGGCGCGCGGCGATGCCTGGCTCGACCGGGTCGCGGCGCTGGAGCAGGTCACCCGCATTCCCGGCGCGCCGCGCCCCTCTCCCTGCCCGCCGGTTGCCGCGCGTCCGACCCAGCTTTCGGTCACCGAGATCAGGACGCTGATCCGCGACCCTTATGCGATCTACGCGCGCCATGTCCTGAAGTTGCGCCCGATCGGTCCGCTGGTGCAGGCGCCCGACGCGCTGATCCGGGGCACGCTGGCGCATGACGTGATGGAGCGGTTCGTGAAAACGGCAACCGCGGATCCGGCGCGGCTGACAGCAGACGCCTTGATGGAGGTCGCCGCCGAGGTGATGCGCGACGGCGCGCCCTGGCCCGCGGCGCGGACGATGTGGCTGTCGCGTGTCGGGCGCATCGCGGAGTGGTTCGTGACAGGCGAGATCGCGCGGCAGGCCGTGGCGACCCCCGTGGCCTTCGAGGAGGACGCGACCGGCCGGATCACGTGGCCCGACATCGGGGTCAGCCTCAAGGGACGGGCGGACCGGATCGACCGGACCGAGGATGGCCGGATCATCCTCTACGACTACAAGACCGGCGCGCCGCCGTCGAAGAAGGAACAGGCCGCCTTCGACAAGCAGTTGCTGATCGAGGCCGGGATGGTCGAGGCCGGAGCCTTTGCCCGCATCGGACCCGCGCCGGTCCTGTCGGCGGTGTTCATCGGCCTCGGCAAGGGTCAGGAAGTTGCCGCGCCACTGGCCGACGAACCCCCCGCCGAGGTGCTGGCCCGGCTCAAGGCGCTGCTGTCTGAGTACCGCGCGCCCGACCAGGGGTTCACCGCGCGTCGGGCGATGCAGCGCGTCGCTTTTGCCGGTGACTACGACCAGCTTGCCCGGTTCGGCGAATGGGACGAGACCGACACGCCCTTGCGCGAGGTTCTGACATGAGCGCGCCGAACGACGCCTCCGCCGCGCAGATCCGCGCCGCCGACCCGGCCTTCTCGACCTGGCTCTCGGCCAATGCCGGGTCGGGCAAGACGCGGGTCCTGACCGACCGCGTCGCACGCCTGCTGCTGGGCGGGGTCGACCCCCGGGCGTCGCACAAGGCGGTCGATCCGCAGCATATCCTGTGCCTGACCTACACCAAGGCGGCGGCCTCGGAGATGCAGAACCGGCTCTACAAGCGGCTCGGGCAGTGGGCGATGATGTCCGACGACGCGTTGCGCGCCGCACTGCGCGAACTGGGCGAGGACGGCGCGATCCCGGCCGAGAAGCTGCGCGAAGCGCGCCGGCTTTTCGCGCGGGCGCTTGAGACGCCGGGCGGGTTGAAGATCCAGACCATCCATTCCTTCTGCGCCGCGCTGCTGCGGCGCTTTCCGCTCGAATCCGGGGTCAGCCCGCAATTCACCGAGATGGACGACCGCGCCGCCGAGCTGCTGCGGGCCGGGATCGTCGACCGGATGGCCGAAGGCCCCGATGCGCCGCTGGTCGACGGGATGGCGCGGCACCTGACGGACGAGAATTTCGGCGCGATCACCGCCTCCATCGTGCGCATGGGTGATGCCTTTGACACACCACTGGACCTCGCGGACCTGCTCGGACTTTTCGGTCAGCCGGCCAGCCTGACAGAGGCGGGCATCGCGGGGTCCGTTTTTCCCGGTGGCGAACGCGACCTGCTCGACCGGTTCATCCCAACTATGCGCGCGAAGGGCGGCAACGACGGCAAGGCGGCCGAGAAGCTGGCCGCGATCGCGACGCCGGGGTTCGACGATCTGCCGGTTCTCGAGGACGTGTTCTTGACGAAATCCGGTGCCAACGCCTTCTGCGCCAAGATCGGCAAGCTGCCCACCAAGCCGACGCAGGATGCCCTGTCGGCGGACATGCCCGCGTGGAACGCCTTCATGCAGCGCGTGGAAGACGCGCGCGAGCCACGACTGGCCTTGCTGGCGGCGCAGAAGGCGCTGGCGCTGCATCGCTTCGCGGCGCGGTTTCTCGAACACTACAATGCCGCCAAGCGCGATCACGGCTGGCTTGACTTCGACGACCTGATCCTGCGCACGCGTCGCCTGCTCGACGATCCGGCGGTGGCGGCCTGGGTGCTCTACAAGATCGACGGCGGGATCGACCACATCCTCGTCGACGAGGCGCAGGACACCAGCCCGTCGCAATGGGACGTGATCCGCAAGCTGACCCTCGAATTCGCCAGCGGCGCCGGTGCGCGCCCGGACGTAGCCCGCACGATCTTCGTCGTCGGCGACAAGAAGCAGTCGATCTATTCCTTCCAGGGTGCCGACCCCCTTGAGTTCGACCGCATGGAAAAGGATTTCCGGCAGCGGCTGGAGGCGGCCGAACAGCCGTTTCAGTCCGAGACACTGGCCTATTCCTTCCGCTCATCCTCGGCGGTGCTGCGGATCGTCGATCACTGTTTCGGCGAGGCCTCGGGGACCGGGTTCGACCCCGCGCCGCAGCACATCGCCTTCAAGCACCGGCTGCCGGGCCGGGTCGACATCTGGCCGGTGGTTCCGCGGCAGGACACGCCCGAGGATGGCGACTGGACCGACCCGGTCGATCGCCCGGGCGAACGCCACCACACGGTGATCCTGGCGGAACGCATCGCCCGCCAGATCCAGGAGCTGACACAGACACCGCATTACATTCCCGCCGACGTGGACGGGCATCCCGGTCATGTCCGGCGCCGAATCCGTCCGGGCGATTTCCTGATCCTCGTCCAGCGCCGGTCGGACCTCTTTTCCGAGATCATCCGCGCCTGCAAGGCCCTGAACCTTCCCATCGCCGGGTCCGACCGGCTGAAGGTCGGCGCGGAACTCGCGGTGCGCGATCTGGCCGCACTGCTGGCCTTTCTCGCCGTGCCCGAGGATGACCTGTCGCTGGCGACGGCGCTGAAATCGCCGCTCTTCGGCTGGAGCGAGCAGATGCTCTTCGATCTCGCGCACGCGCGCGACGGGTACCTCTGGCAGGCGCTGCGAGGCCGAGGCGCGGAGTTTACCGAGACGCTCGCGATGCTGCAGGACCTCCTGAACGAGGTCGACTTCCGGCGGCCCTACGACCTCATCGAGCGCATCCTGACCCGCCACGAAGGGCGCGCGCGGTTGCTGGCGCGGCTTGGGGCCGAGGCCGAGGACGGCATCGACGCTTTGCTCAGCCAGGCACTGGCCTACGAACGCAACGCGGTGCCGAGCCTGACCGGGTTCCTGGTCTGGATGGAGACCGACGATCTCGAGATCAAGCGGCAGGTCGATTCCGCTTCCGACCAGATCCGGGTGATGACGGTGCACGGCGCAAAGGGACTCGAATCGCCCATCGTGATCCTGCCCGACACGGTGCGCCGGCCGCCGCAGATCCGCGACAGCGTGGTGGACGTGGGCGGCCACCCTGTCTGGGCGACGCCCGCCAACGAGCGCCCGGCGGCGATGCGCGACAGGCTCGACGCGATGCGCGCGGCCGAAGAGGCCGAGCGCCTGCGCCTGCTTTACGTCGCACTGACGCGGGCCGAGAAATGGCTGATCCTCGCCGCCTGCGGGGACCTGCCGACCTCCGGCGACAGCTGGTACCAGGCGGTTCAACGCGCGATGGACCCGTCCGGCGCGGAAGAGATCGAGGTCGACGGCGAAAAGGGCAAACGCCACGCACACGGCGACTGGGATGCCCTCCCGGTGGTCGAGCCCGAAGAAAAGGTCGTGCATCCGCCCAGCCTCGAGCCGTTTTTCGCCGCACCGGCCCCTGCGGAACCGCCGCAGCGCGCAACGCTTTCGCCCTCCGATCTCGGCGGCGCGAAGGCACTGCCGGGCGATCTCGGAGAGGACAGCGAGATCGCAAAGCGCCACGGCACGCTGGTCCACGACCTGCTCGAACATCTCGCAGCGCGGCCCGCGCCCGAGCGCCCGGGACTGCTGGCCGCGATGGCGCCGGAAGACGGGACCGCCGCCTTCGACGCGGCAGGGGCGGAGGCGCAGGCGGTTCTGGGCGATCCGTCCCTTGCCTGGATCTTCGCGTCCGGCACGCTGGCCGAGGTGCCGATTTCGGCGGAACTCGGCCGGCACCGCCTGCACGGCGTCATCGACCGTCTCATCGTCGAACCCGACCGCGTGCTGGCGGTCGACTTCAAGACCAACCGGGTGGTGCCCGCGACCCCCGGGACCTGTCCCGACGGCATCCTGCGGCAGATGGGTGCCTATGCCCATGCACTGGCGCAAATCTGGCCCGACCGCCGGATCGAGACCGGTATCCTCTGGACCCGCGACGCCAGCTTCATGGCTCTGCCGCACGACATCGTGAGCGACGCCTTGCAGTCAGCGCCATATCTTGACGAAGCGCCGGGGCCTTCATAGGTTCAGCGCCTAACCGAAGCCTGTCAGGAGATCACGATGGCAACCCACGCCGTTACGGACGACACGTTCGACGCCGAAGTCAAGAAATCAGACATCCCCGTGGTGGTGGATTTCTGGGCGGAGTGGTGCGGCCCGTGCAAGCAGATCGGTCCGGCCCTGGAGGAACTTTCCGAGTCGATGGAAGGCAAAGTCAAGATCGTCAAGGTCAACGTCGACGACAACCCTAACTCTCCCGCACAGATGGGCGTGCGCGGCATCCCGGCGCTGTTCATCTTCAAGGACGGGCAGGTCGTGTCGAACATGGCTGGTGCGCGCCCCAAGGCGGCGCTGCAAAGCTGGATCGAAGAGTCGATCTGAACGATCCGGACACCACGGCGGAGGGAGCCTGCAACGGCTCCCTTTTTTCTTGAGAAAAATTTCATTTGACATTTACGCCCCCAGGCTGGCCGCGTTGCAGACGGTCCCAGCAAGGTCCATATAGGGCGGGACGCAAGGAGACAGAGACATGGCGGACCCGGATTTCCCCGGCTGGCACGGTACGACGATCATCGGCGTGAAGAAAGGCGACGAGGTTGTCATTGCAGGCGATGGGCAGGTCTCGCTCGGCCAGACCGTAATCAAGGGCACCGCGCGCAAGGTGCGGCGTCTGACACCGGGCGGCTTCGACGTGGTCGCGGGATTTGCCGGCTCGACCGCCGACGCCTTCGCGCTGCTCGAACGGCTCGAAGCAAAGCTCGAGGCGACACCGGGCCAGCTGGCGCGCGCCTCGGTCGAACTCGCCAAGGACTGGCGCACCGACAAGTACCTGCAGAAGCTCGAGGCGATGCTGATCGTCTCGGACGGCAATGACATGCTGGTCATCACCGGCGCCGGGGACGTGCTGGAACCGGAACACGATGTCGCCGCCATCGGCTCGGGCGGTAACTACGCGCTGGCCGCGGCGCGCGCGATGATGGATACCGAGCGATCCGCCGAAGAGGTCGCGCGCGCGGCGATGGCGATCGCTGCGGATATCTGCGTCTACACCAACGGCAACCTGACCGTGGAGAAGATCTCGAAATGACCGATCTCACCCCCCGCGAAATCGTCTCGGAACTCGACCGGTTCATCATCGGCCAGAAGGATGCCAAGCGCGCGGTCGCCGTCGCCCTGCGCAACCGCTGGCGGCGCAAGCAGCTTTCGGACGCGCTGCGCGACGAGGTGTATCCGAAGAACATCCTGATGATCGGGCCCACCGGCGTCGGCAAGACCGAGATCAGCCGCAGGCTGGCCCGGCTGGCCCGGGCGCCGTTTCTCAAGGTCGAGGCGACCAAGTTCACCGAAGTCGGCTATGTCGGCCGCGACGTCGAGCAGATCATCCGCGATCTCGTCGACAGCGCCATCGTGATGACCCGCGACTACATGCGCGAGCAGGTCAAGACCTCGGCCCAGCAAGCCGCCGAGGACCGGGTGATCGACGCCATCGCCGGAGAGGACGCCCGCGAAGGCACGCGCGAGATGTTCCGCAAGAAGCTGAAGGCGGGTGAACTCGACGATACCGAGATCGACCTCGAGGTTTCGGAGTCCTCGAATCCGTTCCCGATGATGGAGATCCCCGGCCAGCAGGGCGGGATGGGGATGCTCAACCTCGGCGACCTCTTCGGCAAGGCGATGGGCGGGCGCAAGACCAAGAAGCGCCTGACCGTGGCCGACAGCTACGATGTGCTGATCGGCGAAGAGGCTGACAAGCTTCTCGATGACGAGACCGTCACCCGCAGCGCCATCGAGGCCGTGGAACAGAACGGCATCGTGTTCCTCGACGAGATCGACAAGGTCTGCGCGCGCTCGGATGCGCGCGGTGCCGACGTCAGCCGCGAGGGCGTGCAGCGCGACCTGCTGCCGCTGATCGAGGGCACGACCGTCAGCACCAAGCACGGGCCGGTCAAGACCGACCACATCCTGTTCATCGCTTCGGGCGCGTTCCACATCGCCAAGCCGTCGGACCTGTTGCCCGAACTGCAGGGTCGCCTGCCGATCCGGGTCGAGCTGCGCGCGCTGACCGAAGAGGACTTCGTGCGCATCCTGACCGAGACCGACAACGCGCTGACGCTGCAATATACCGCGCTGATGGGCACCGAAGAGGTCGACGTGCGCTTCACCGAGGACGGAATCGCGGCGCTGGCCAAGATCGCGGCCGAAGTGAACCAGTCGGTCGAGAACATCGGCGCGCGGCGGCTTTACACCGTCATGGAGCGTGTCTTCGAGGAACTCTCGTTCACCGCACCGGACCGGGGCGGCGAAGAGGTCGTCGTCAACGCCGCATTCGTGGACAAGAACCTCGGTGAACTGACCCGATCCGCCGATGTGAGCCGCTACGTGCTCTGACAGGGCTTTCCTTTCCCGCCGAAACGCGGGAGAGAGAGGCATGGGCTTTCTGCAATTTCTCCGCCAGAACGCCCCGTTTCTCTCGGCCGGGTTCCTGCTTTCGTTCACGTCGAGCTACGGGCAGACGTTCTTCATCTCGTTGTTCGCCGGCGAGATCATGCGCGATTTCGACCTCTCGCACGGGCAATGGGGGCTGATCTACACCATCGCCACCACGGTTTCGGCGCTTGCGATGGTCTGGGCCGGCGTTCTGACCGACCGCTTCCGCGTGCGGTATCTGATGGTCGTCGTGTCGATCCTGCTGGCGCTCAGCTGCATCGCCATGGCCGGGGCGCAGGGTGCTGTCGTGCTTGGCGTGGTGATCTTCGCGCTGCGCCTGAACGGGCAGGGCATGATGAGCCACCTCAGCATCGTGGCCATGGCGCGCTGGTTCAACGCCACGCGCGGCAAGGCCATCTCGATCTCGTCGATGGGGTTCGCGATGGGCCAGGCGGTGCTGCCTCTGGCTTTCGTGGCATTGCTGGCCTGGGTCGACTGGCGGCTCTTGTGGCTGCTGGCCGCCGCCATCGTGCTGGCCACCGCGCCGATCATCTTCCGCCTGCTGCGAGAGGAACGCACGCCGCAATCGGTCGCCGAAAGCAGCGCCGCCCTGGGCATGGGCGGGCGGCACTGGACGCGCGGCGAGATGGTCAAGAACTGGCTGTTCTGGGGTGTCCTTCCGCTGATGATCGGACCGCCGGCTTTCGGAACGGCGCTGTTCTTTCACCAGGTACACCTTACCGAAGTGAAGGGCTGGGAATTGGCCGGCTTCGTGTCGCTTCTGCCGCTTTTCACCGCCGTCTCTGTCCTGACGACCTTCACTTCGGGCGGCCTCATCGACCGGATCGGCACCCGGCGGCTGATGCAGGTCATCTTCGTGCCCTTCGTACTGGCCTTCTTCGTGTTGGGACAGGCGCAGACGCTCTGGGGCGCGGCGCTTGGCATGATGATCTTCGGCATCTGCACCGGAGCCCAGTCGACGATCCCCTCCGCCTTCTGGGCCGAGCATTACGGCACGCGGCACATCGGATCGATCAAGGCACTGGTCACGGCGATCCTGGTATTCGGGTCGGCGATCGGCCCCGGCCTCACCGGCCTGCTGATCGACCTCGGCATCGACTTTCCCGACCAGATGACGGGCATTTCCATCTACTTCGCGCTGACCGGCATCTTGGCCGCGGTCACGGTGGAGAAGGCCGCGCGGTTCTTCGCGTCACCGGCGCAGGTAGACGTAGTAGGCACCTGATCCGCCATGCCGGATGTGCGCGGGTTCGACCTGCAGGACGGCGGCGGCAAGCGGCTGGAGTCTCAGCCATTGCGGCACCTGGTGCTTGAGAACACCGTGCCGCACCGGAATCGGCCCGTCGTCGTCGCGGTCCTTGCCCTTGCCGGTGATCACCAGCACCAGCCGTCGCCCGGCACTTTGCGAAGACAGGATGAAACGCGTCAGCGCGACATGTGCCCGGTCGAGCGTCATGCCGTGCAGGTCGATCCGGGCCTCGGGTTTCAGCTTGCCGCGCCGCAGGCGGGTGAAGGTCTTGCGGTCCATCTGAAGCGGTGCGGCGCGCAGGCCTTCGGCAAGCGACGGCGCAAGATCTTTCGCGGTCTTCTTCGGCGCGGGCCGGGCGGGAAAGCGCGAAGCCGTCGGTTCGGCCTTGCGGCGCGGGGCCGGCTTCGGGGTCGGAACGATGGCTTCGGGATCGAAGGTCTCGCGCCGGCGCGGGTGCAGCGGTTCGGCCTGATCCGCCACCTTGCGCCAAAGTTCGACTTCGTCCGCCGTCGGCCTTCGACGGCTCATATGGCGCTTTCGGGCAGCAGCGCATAGGCGCGCTGGATCGGCATCAGTACCAGCATCCGACCCGGGTCTTTCAGTTGCCCGGCCGCGCGGCCCGCGGTCGCCCCGGTGCCAAAGAACACGTCCGCGCGTTGCGCGCCCTTGATCGCCGACCCGGTGTCCTGCGCGATCATCAAGCGGTGCATCGGCTCCGCGCCCGCCTTCTCGATCCAGACCGGTGCGCCGAGCGGCACGAAGGCGGGATCAACGGCGATCGAGCGCAGCTTGGTCACCGAGCGGTTCATCGCGCCCAAGGGACCGCGATCCGCCGGCACCTCGCTCACCTCGCGGAAGAAGACGTAGGACGGGTTGTGGAACAGCAGTTCGCGGCCGTCGTCGGGATTGCGCCGGACCCAGTTCTTGATCACCTCGGCGCTGACCTGGTGCACGTCGTAGATGCCGCGCCGGACCAGCTCGACCCCGATCGAACGGTAGGGATGTCCGTTCGCCCCGGCATAGCCGACGCGGATGTGGCGACCGTCGGTCAGGCGGATCCGGCCCGAGCCCTGGATCTGCAGAAAGAACAGTTCGACCGGGTCGTCGACCCAGGCGATTTCCAGTCCACGGCCCGCCATGATCCCGCCGTCGAGGATCTCGCGCCGGGTGAACCACAGGCTCGCCGTGCGCGCCTCGGGCGGCATGGCATAGACCGGGTAACGAAACCGCGGCGTCTCGACCAGCGAGCCATCAAGCTCGGGCTCGAAGTAGCCGGTGAAAAGCGCCGGGTCGCCATCCTCGATCAGCACCGGGCGGAACAGCAGTTCGAAAAAACTTTTCGGATCCGGATCGGTCGCGGCGAAGGCGCAGACCGCGCGCCAGTCGGGATCGCGCATGTCAATGCAGGTCTTGCGGAACACCTTGAGCGCCGCGCCATGATCGTCCGTCTGCCAGTCCTGCAGATCGGCGAACTCGACCATCGTGTAGCGCGGATCGGCGGCGGACGGCGCGGCCATCACGACCGACAACGCCGACAGCACCCCCGCAAGGAGACCACTCAGCCGTCTGTGGAGACCAGCAGCCAATTTGGGTCGTCCGATCCCATCTTGCGCGCGAACGACCAGGTGTCCTTCTGGCGCTTGACCTCGTTCTTGCTGCCCTCGACGACCTCACCCTCGGCGTTGCGCACTTCCGAAGTCAGCTCGCCGGTGAAGCGGATGGTCAGCTCGGCCTCCTGCGTGTCCTTGTCGAACGTGGCATCCATCAGCTTGAGCTCGCGCACACCGATGAAATCGGCCTCGATCGTCAGGCCCTGGTCCTCGCGGGCGGCAACACCCTCGACGAAGCTTTCATAGATGTCCTCGGCCAGGAACGGCTTGATCGCGTCGAGATCGCCGCGCTCGTAGCCCATCACGATCATCTCGTAGGCGCTGCGTGCGCCGGCGAGGAATTCGGTCACGCTGAAGGATGGCTCGATGCGTTTCATCTCGGCCAGCGCCTTGGCTTCGTCGCTGCCCTCCTCGACATGGTCGGTGATGTCGTAATCGGGTCCGCCCTCGATCACCTCGAACTCGCGGCTCGGCCGGTTCGAGACCGGCGGTTTCGACGAGGCCGGTCCTTCGAATCCGTCCCTCGTGCCCAGCACGTTTTTCAGGCGCAGGATCAGGAAGATCGCGATTCCGGCCAGCACCAGAAGTTGAAGGAGGGGCGAATTCATTGAAACCTCGTACAGGTCAAGACATGGAAACAGGTGTCTAGGGCACTTATGTAAGCGAGTGACCCGTTCAAGTCCACAAGACCACACGAAAGGACACGACCATATGTGGCTGTTTCTGATCTTCATCGCGGTCCCGCTGATCGAAATCGCCCTGTTCATTCAGGTCGGCGGTCTGATCGGGCTTGGCTGGACGCTGTTCACCGTCGTCGTGACCGCGATCCTCGGGACCTGGCTGGTCCGCACGCAAGGTCTGGCCGCTCTCGATCAGCTGAAAACTTCCTTCAACGAGATGCGCGACCCGTCCGAGCCACTGGCGCATGGTGCCATGATCCTGTTTTCCGGCGCACTTCTGCTGACACCGGGTTTTTTTACCGACGCCATCGGTTTCGCCCTGCTGGTGCCCGCGATCCGCTCCGCCGCCTTCCAGGCAATCCGATCGCGTGTCCGGGTCACGTCCTTCCAGTCGGGATCTGTCCCGCCGCACCGCGAACCGCGTCGGCCGGTCCGTCCGCGCGATGACGTGATCGAGGGCGACTACACCGAGGTGCCGCCCAAGGGCGTGCGTCCCACCCATGACGGGCGCAACGGCGGTTCGGGCTGGACCAAGCATTGAGCAGCCCGCCCCGAGGTGTTAAGCGGTCGCTGATTTAAGAACACCTCAGGGAGACACCCATGGCAGAAGACGCCGACGCCCAGCAGCCGCAGCAGCCTCAAGTCCCGCAGATGCGGGTCCTGGGCCAGTTCATCCGCGACATGTCCTTCGAGAACATCATGGCGCAAAAGGGCGCGCCCGCCGACGTGACCCCGGACGTGCAGGTCCAGGTCAACCTCGACGCCAAGAAGCGCAGCGCCGAGAACCAGTACGAGTCCTCGATCAAGCTCAACGTCACCTCCAAGCAGAAGGACGGTGACGCGACGCTTTTCGTGCTCGAGATCGACTACGTCGGCATCTTCAGCATCCAGAACGTCCAGGACGATCAGCTACACCCGTTCCTGCTGATCGAATGCCCGCGGATGATCTTCCCGTTCCTGCGCCGCATCGTCAGCGACATCACGCGCGACGGCGGCTTCCCGCCGCTGAACCTCGAGAACATCGATTTCGTGTCGCTGTACCGCAACGAGATCGCGCGCCGTCAGGCCAACCCGCCGAAAGCGGACGCCTGAGCTAGAGCTTGCCCCAAAGAGCGTCCGCGCCCAGCGCCTCGACAAAGGCGGCATGGGCCGCGGCCTCTCTTTCGGTGATCCGCGGCGGCAGCGCTTCAGGTCGCGGCCGCGGGGTCCAGTCCTCGCCGCCGCCGCCCGTGCCGTTGTTCACCGAAACCGAAAGGGCGAAATCGGGCTGCCGTCCGCCGATCAGCTCGAGATAGACCTCGGCCAAAATCTCGCTGTCGAGCAGTGCACCGTGCAGCGTCCGCGCCGAGTTGTCGATCCCGAACCGCCGGCAAAGCGCGTCCAGCGACGCGGGAGAACCCGGAAACCGCTTGCGCGCGATTTCCAGCGTGTCGATGGCGCGCTCCCACGCGATCTGCGGCAGCCCCATCCAGCGCAGTTCGGCATTGAGGAATTTCACGTCGAAGGCCGCATTGTGGATCACCAGCTTGGCATCGCCCACGAAGTCGAGAAACGCCTGACCGACTTCCGCGAACTTGGGCTTGTCGGCAAGAAACTCGTCACCCAGCCCATGCACTTGGAATGCCTCTTCGGGCATGCTGCGCTCGGGGTTTATGTACTGGTGGTAGGTCTTGCCGGTGGCGACATGGCCGATCAGTTCGACCGCGCCGATCTCGACGATGCGGTCGCCGGTCTCGGGGTCGAATCCGGTGGTTTCCGTGTCGAGCACGATCTCACGCATTGCGTTGCCAGCCTCGTCTGAGGGTTTCGACAACAGCCTGCACCTGCGCGCGGGCATGTTCAAGCGTATCGGTTTCAATCACGAAGTCGGACCGCGCGCGTTTCTCCGCATCCGGCATCTGGTTGTCGCGGATCTGGCGGAATTCTTCACGGGTCATCGAACTGCGCGCCAGAACCCGGCGTTCCTGCTCTTCCGCCGAGACGGTCACGCAGGCCACGGCATCCATCTCGCGTTCGCCGCCGGTCTCGAACAGCAGCGGAATGTCGAGCACGACGATATCGGCCTCCGTCCGGTCGAGAAACTCCGCGCGATCCTGCGCCACCAGCGGATGCACGATTTCCTCGATCCGTTTCAGCGCCTGCGGGTCGCGCGCGATGATCCCGCGCAGCGCCGCGCGCGACACCGCGCCATCTTCCACCGCATCGGGATAGGCCGCTCCGATCGGCTCGACCGCCGCGCCGCCGGACGCATAGAGCCGATGGACGGCCGCATCCGCGTCCCACAGCGCACAGCCTTCCTCGGCGAACATCCGCGCCGTGGTCGACTTGCCCATCCCGATGGAGCCGGTCAGCCCGAGCCTGATCATCCGCCCAGAACGACCCGGCGGGTCTCGTCGTCGACCTGTGGCCGTGTGCCGAACCAGCGCTCGAATCCGGGCACCGCCTGATGCAGCAGCATCCCCAACCCGTCGACCGTGACGCATCGCTTTGCCTCGGCGGTCTCGAGCAGCCGGGTGCGCAGCGGCGTGTAGACGAGGTCCGTGACCACCGTTCCGGGCCGCAGCCCGTCGAGCGGCACGCGCATTTCGGGTTTTCCGACCATGCCCAGCGACGAGGTGTTCACCACCAGCCGGGCCTCCTCCAGCATGTTTCCGGCCTGCACCCAGTCGACGACGCTGACCCGGTTGCCGAAGTCGCTTTGAAGTTTCTCGGCCCGGACACGGGTCCGGTTCGACAGCAGGATCTTCGGCGTTCCCGCCTCGAGCAGCGAGGCGATCACCGCCCGGGCACCGCCGCCCGCGCCCAGCACCGCCGCCGGCCCGTCCTGCGGTTTCCAGTCCGGCGCGCCGGTCTTGAGGTTCTCGAGAAACCCGTACCCATCCGTATTGTCGGCATGAATCTTGCCGTCCTGGCGGAAGATCAGCGTGTTCGCCGCCCCGATCAGCGTTGCCCGGTCGGTCACGAGGTCGGCGATGTCCAGAACCGCTTCCTTGTGGGGCAGGGTCACGTTGGCGCCGACGAAGCCCATCTTGGGCATTTCGCGCAAGACGTCGCGCAGATCGCCCGGCGCCACGTCCATCGGAATGTAGAACCCGCGGATTCCGTGACGCCGCAGCCAGTGGCCGTGCAGGATCGGCGATTTCGAATGCGCTATCGGCGCACCGATGACGCCGGCCAGGGGAATTTTCTGTCCGCTCATGCCTCGAGATCTCCGCTTCGTGTCATCCAGGCCAGCAACTCGAGAAGCGGCAGGCCCAGAACGTTAAAGTAATCGCCGTCGATCCGACTGAACAGACGCACGCCTTCTTCTTCCAGCTTGTAGGCGCCGACCGAGTCGCGGATGCTTTCCCAATTCCGCGCCACGTAGGCGTCGATGTAGGCGTCCGAGGCGTCGCGCATCAAAAGCCGCACCTGCCCGACATGCCGCCAGACAGGCTGGCCGTCCTCGCAGACAACGGCCGCTGACAGCAGCATATGGCGCTTGCCGCGCATGGCCCGCAACTGGTCGCGCGCCTCCTCCGGGGTCTCGGGCTTCGACAGGATCTGGCCTTCGAACTCAAGCACCTGGTCGCAGCCCAGAACCTTTCGGCCCGGCAGCTTGTCGCTGACCTTGCGCGCCTTCAGCTCGGCCAGTGCGTCCGCGACATCCCGTGGTGGCGCATCCTCTGCGGCGAGTGCAGCGCGCACGGTCTGCTCGTCGATCCGCGCCGGGATCACCTCGATCGGCACCGCAGCCTGGCGCAGAAGATGCGCCCGGATTGTCGAACCTGACGCGAGGACAAGGGGGAAAGACATGGGGATAACCGTGTGTGCGGCATTAGGGATCTCTTAACGAAGGTTTCTGAATAATTAAGGCCGCGAGGGCAACCCGGCTGCGCTACATCGTCTTCGCGGTGAAAACCGGCGGTTCATCCGCATGTTGGCTTGAACAACCTGCGAGCTGTGGAGGATCAAGTCGTCCGGGAAACATCCACGCTGAAATCCACATGCCGAACGTCTTTGTGAAGTTTTAAACATCTGACAATAAGTGATAATTTTGCATCCCGAGGATTGTACACGAAATCGCCCACATCGCTTTCCAGACGGGATAACCCAGGCTGTAACTTCGAAATCCCCAGATTTCGGTCGACCTACATTCATCATCAATCTTTCTTTCTTATTTCTTATTGATGTAAGGAGCGGCTTCGAAGGAGTGCCCGATGACCGACCTGCTTGCCGCGGCCTATCCCTGGACCAAGGCGCTGCACATCATGGCCGTGATCGCCTGGATGGCGGGCCTGTTCTATCTACCGCGGCTGTTCGTCTATCACGTCGAGACCGTCGGCGAGACCGGAGACACCCACGGGCTTTTCATGACGATGGAGCGGCGGTTGATCCGGGTCATCATGAACCCCGCGATGATCGCGACCTGGGTCTTCGGGCTTTGCCTGCTCTTCACGCCGGGGCTGGTCAGCTGGGACATGATCTGGCCCTGGACCAAGGGCGCCGGTGTGCTCGCGATGACATGGTTCCACCACTGGTGCAGCATGCGCCGAAAGGAGCTCGAGCGCGGCGAGAACCACATCACCGGCCGTCAATTCCGGATGATGAACGAGGTGCCGACGCTGCTGATGGTGCTGATCGTCGTTTCGGTCGTCGTCCGCTTCTGAATCGTTGACTCGGCTGCAAAGCCTGCTTATCTGGCTGTCACCGCCCCGTCCGGGGACGGCGCAGACCAGACATCGCAATTTCATCACCGCCCCGCGACCGCGCGGGTCGAGAACGGGTATTCCATGACATCCGATATCACCGACGCCCCGGCGCAGCCCGAAATCGTCGAAACGCTCAACCTCGCCGATCTCAAGCGCAAGAGTCCCAAGGACCTTCTGGCCATGGCCGAGGATCTCGAGATCGAGAACGCCTCGACCATGCGCAAGGGCGAGATGATGTTCCAGATCCTGCGCGAACGCGCGGACGAGGGCTGGGAAATCTCCGGCGACGGGGTTCTCGAGGTGCTGCAGGACGGTTTCGGCTTCCTGCGCTCGCCCGAGGCCAACTACCTGCCGGGCCCCGACGACATCTACGTGTCGACCGAGATGATCCGCAAGTTCTCGCTGCGCACCGGCGACACCATCGAAGGCGTGATCCGCGCACCCGATGACAACGAACGCTACTTTGCGTTGCTCGACGTCACCAAGATCAACTTCGAGGATCCCGAGAAGGCGCGCCACAAGATCGCGTTCGAGAACCTGACGCCGCTGTATCCGGACGAGCGGCTGAACATGGAAATCGAGGATCCGACGATCAAGGACCGCTCGGCCCGGATCATCGACCTGGTCGCGCCCATCGGGAAGGGCCAGCGTTCGCTGATCGTGGCGCCGCCGCGGACCGGCAAGACGGTCCTGCTGCAGAACATCGCCAACTCGATCGAGAAGAACCACCCCGAGTGTTATCTGATCGTGCTGCTGATCGACGAGCGCCCGGAAGAGGTGACCGACATGCAGCGGTCGGTGCAGGGAGAGGTCGTCTCCTCGACCTTCGACGAACCGGCCACGCGACACGTCGCGGTCTCGGACATGGTCATCGAGAAGGCCAAGCGCCTTGTCGAGCACAAGCGCGACGTGGTGATCCTGCTCGATTCCATCACCCGTCTCGGCCGCGCCTTCAACACCGTGGTCCCGTCCTCGGGCAAGGTGCTGACCGGTGGTGTCGACGCCAACGCGCTGCAGCGGCCCAAGCGGTTCTTCGGCGCGGCGCGCAACATCGAGGAGGGCGGGTCGCTGACCATCATCGCCACCGCGCTGATCGACACCGGCAGCCGGATGGACGAGGTGATCTTCGAGGAATTCAAGGGCACGGGCAACTCCGAGATCGTGCTCGACCGCAAGGTGGCCGACAAGCGGGTCTTCCCGGCGATGGACATCCTCAAGTCCGGGACCCGGAAAGAGGACCTTCTGGTCGACAAGGCCGACCTGCAGAAGACCTTCGTGCTGCGCCGCATCCTGAACCCGATGGGGACGACGGACGCGATCGAATTCCTGTTGTCGAAGCTCAAGCAGACCAAGACCAACTCGGAATTCTTCGACTCGATGAACACCTGATAACCGTTTAATTTCAATGGTTTGAATGGAATGGAAACGATCTACGCCCTGGCTTCCGCGCATGGGCGGGCCGGGGTTTCGATCGTTCGGATCTCCGGCCCGCGGGCGTTTGGCGTGGCCGAAACCCTGTGCGGGTCCCTGCCGCCGGTTCGCAAGGCGGCGACCCGTCGCCTGACCGATGGCGCGGGCGGACTGATCGACGAAGCGCTGGTGCTGTGCTTCGCCGCGCCGGCCAGCTTCACCGGTGAGGACGTGGTCGAGTTGCAGGTCCATGGCAGTGTCGCGGTGATCGACGCGGTGCTCGGATGTCTCGCCGAAGTAGACGGGACGCGCATCGCCGAGGCAGGGGAATTCACCCGGCGCGCGCTCGAGAACGGCCGCATCGACCTCGCGCAGGTCGAAGGGCTTGCCGACCTGATCGACGCCGAGACCGAAGCGCAGCGCAGGCAGGCGGTCCGGATCCTGTCCGGTGCGCTTGGCGACAAGGTCGAAACCTGGCGCGCCGATCTGGTCCGCGCCGCAGCCTTGCTCGAGGCGACCATCGACTTCGCGGACGAGGAAGTCCCGGTCGATGTGTCGGAAGAGGTGGCCGATCTACTTGCGCGTGTTCAGTCGGACCTGCGCCAACACATCGACGGCGCTCAGATTGCCGAACGCATCCGGTCCGGATTCGAGGTCGCCATCGTCGGACCTCCGAATGCCGGCAAGTCGACGTTGCTGAATGCTTTGGTCGGTCGGGATGCGGCGATCACGTCGGAGGTCGCCGGCACCACGCGGGATGTCATCGAGGTGCGCATGGACCTGGGTGGACTGCCGGTCACGATTCTCGACACCGCCGGCTTGCGCGACAGCAGGGATGCCGTCGAGCGAATCGGGATCGAACGTGCGCTCGACCGGGCCAGATCCTCGGATCTGCGCGTGTTCCTGACCGATGCGCCGGGTAATCTGGGCCTCGTGCCGAGCCCTCAAGATATTGCGCTGATGCCCAAACAGGACACAGCGGATAGCGCGGCGCGGGGGATTTCCGGAAAAACGGGTCAAGGCATTCCCGAACTGCTCGCCGATCTTCAAGCCTACTTCTCGACCCGCGCGACATCCGCGGGATTGGCGACACGCGACCGGCATCGCACAGCCATGCTGCGGGCGACAGGCGATTTGAACGCGGCCCGGGAAATGTTGCGGCACGGTCCGGATCGGTATGATATCACGGCAGAAGAGGTGCGGTCCGCGATTCGATCCCTCGAAGTTCTCGTGGGTCGGATCGACGCAGAAAATCTGCTGGACGAGATCTTCTCGAGCTTTTGCATTGGCAAATGACAGGTGTTTCACGTGAAACATTTTGACGTGATCGTGGTCGGCGGAGGCCATGCGGGCACCGAGGCGGCCCATGCCGCGGCGCGCTCCGGTGCGCGAACTGCGCTTGTCACCATGACGGAAGACGGGATCGGCGTGATGTCCTGCAATCCCGCGATCGGAGGGTTGGGCAAAGGTCATCTGGTGCGCGAGATTGACGCGCTGGACGGGGTTATGGGTCGCGTCGCGGATCATGCGGGAATCCAGTTCCGCCTGCTCAACCGTCGCAAGGGTCCAGCGGTGCAGGGGCCGCGCGCGCAAGCCGACCGGCAGCGGTACCGTTCCGAGATGCTGCGGGTGACGAAGGCTCAAGCCGGACTGCACATCATCACCGGAGAGTGCGTCGACTTCCTGATGGACAAGGACCGGGTTACCGGCGTCGTTCTTGACGATGGGACCGAAATCCGGGCCGACGCGACAGTCCTGACCACGGGAACATTTCTGCGCGGCGTGATCCACATCGGAGACGTGTCGCGGTCGGGCGGCCGGATGGGCGATCGGGCGTCGGTGAAATTGGCCGAACGAATCGACAGTTTCGACCTCGACCTTGGCCGTCTCAAGACGGGAACCCCACCGCGACTCGACGGGCGCACCATCGATTGGGATGGGCTCGAGATGCAGCCGGGGGACGATAGTCCGACCTTCTTCTCTTTCCTTACGACCGAAGTGTCGGCGCGCCAAGTGTCCTGCGGGATCACCCACACCAATCCGCGCACCCATGACATCATCCGCGAGAACCTCGCGCGGTCCGCGATGTACGGCGGACATATCGATGGGGTGGGTCCGAGGTATTGCCCGTCCATCGAGGACAAGATCGTACGGTTCGGCGAGAAGGACTCGCACCAGGTTTTCCTTGAACCCGAGGGGCTGAACGACGCGACGATTTATCCGAACGGCATATCGACCTCGCTGCCCGAAGACGTGCAGCTCCAATACGTGCGGTCGATGAAGGGGCTGGAGGGGGTCGAGATCCTGCAACCAGGGTATGCCATCGAGTACGATTACGTCGATCCGCGCGCGCTCGACGCGACATTGGCGCTTCGGACGGTTCCCGGGCTTTTCCTCGCCGGCCAGATCAACGGAACCACCGGCTACGAAGAAGCCGCGGCGCAAGGAATGGTGGCCGGGCTCAACGCGGCGCATGCGGCGCTGGGTCGGGAATCCGTCGTATTCTCGCGGGCAGAGAACTACATCGGCGTCATGATCGACGATCTGACCACGCGTGGCGTGACTGAACCCTACCGGATGTTCACGTCCCGCGCCGAGTTCCGTCTGTCGCTACGGGCGGACAACGCCGATCAGCGGCTGACGCCCTTGGCGATGGAGCTCGGTATCGCCAGCGATGCCAGGCGCGCTGCGTTCGCGGCCAAGATGGAAGACCTCGAAGCAGGACGGAAGACGTTAAAATCGCACGCCTTCACGCCCAAGGAGCTTGCGGCCCACGGAATTCGGGTCAACCAGGATGGTTCGCGGCGGAATGGCTATGAATTGCTGGCATTTCCGGATGTCGAATTTGCCGACATTCTCCCGCTCGAGGAGACGTTTTCCGAGATCCCGCCGGAAACCCGGCAGCAACTGGGGCGCGAGGCGCTGTACGCGAATTATCTGACGCGGCAACAGCGGGACATCGAAATGCTCCGCAAGGACGAGAACCTGCGGATACCGGGCGATATCGACTACGCTGCGCTGGACGGGTTGTCTAAGGAATTGCAGGGAAAACTGAGTGCGGCGCGCCCCGGAACCCTGGCGCAAGCGGCGCGCATCGACGGCATTACGCCCGCAGCCTTGACATTGATCCTCGCCAAGGTTCGCGGTGCGCGGAAGCGGTCCGCATGACCCCTTCTGCCGCGGCACCCGATGTTTCACGTGAAACACACGAACGGCTGGACGCTTACGCAGCCTCGGTGGAAAAGTGGACGCCCCGGATAAACTTGGTGTCGAAATCTGACGCAGCGCACCTCTGGACCCGTCACATTGCTGATTCCATGCAGCTTTTCCACTTGCAGTCCCGCGCGAAACTCTGGTGCGACATCGGAAGTGGCGGCGGTTTCCCCGGATTGGTTCTCGCGATCATGGCGGCCGAGGGTGATCCGGCGCGCGAAACCGTTCTGATCGAAAGCGACCAACGGAAATGTGCCTTCCTGCGCACGGTCGCCCGCGAGCTGAGCCTCAAGGTGCGCGTGATTGCCGATCGCATCGAAAATGTAGCGCCGGTCGGGGCGGACGTGGTGTCGGCGCGGGCGTTGTCCGATCTCGACCAGTTGCTCGGCTATGCCAAAAGGCACCTCGGACCTCAAGGCACGGCGCTTTTTCCGAAAGGTCGGAGGTGGCAGCAAGAGGTCGAGGCAGCGCGGGCCCACTGGACGTTCGATCTCGTGACGCACCCCAGCCGGACCGATCCCGATGCAGCGATACTGGAAGTAAGGACTCTCGAACGTGTCTGATCTCTCGCGGCCGCAGGGCCCCAAGATCATCGCCGTGGCCAATCAGAAGGGCGGTGTGGGCAAGACCACGACGGCAATCAACCTCGCCGCTGGACTTGTCGAGCTTGGCCAGCGAGTCCTGGTCGTCGATCTCGACCCGCAGGGCAATGCGTCGACCGGCCTGGGGATCGAGCTCGATGATCGCGAGTTCACGACCTACGAACTGTTGCTCGAGGATATCGATCTGAAGTCTGTGATCCTCGAGACCCCGATCGAAGGTCTGATGATCGTCCCGTCGACGGTTGACCTGAGTTCCGCCGATCTGGACCTGATCTCGAACGAAAAGCGCAGCTTTCTTCTGCACGACGCACTGCGCCAGACCGCGATGGACGCATTCAACCTCGATTTCATCCTGATCGACTGTCCGCCGTCGCTGAATCTTCTGACCGTGAACGCCATGATCGCGGCGCACTCGGTCCTCGTGCCGTTGCAGAGCGAATTCTTCGCGCTGGAAGGCTTGTCGCAGCTCATGCTGACGATCCGGGAAGTCCGCCAGAGCGGCAACAAGGACTTGCGCATCGAAGGTATTGTGTTGACCATGTATGACAAACGCAACAACTTGTCCCTGCAGGTCGAACAGGACGCTCGCGAGAACCTTGGAGAGCTGGTCTTCCAGACGCGGATTCCGCGCAACGTCCGGGTCAGCGAGGCGCCGTCCTTCGCGCTGCCGGTGCTGAGTTACGACACGCAGTCGAAAGGCGCGCAGGCGTACCGGTCGCTGGCGATGGAAATACTGAACCGGAACGCCGCGAAAGCGGCTTGAGAGGTAGCAAAGCATGGCAATGGGTTCGGACAGGAAGCGTGGGCTCGGGCGCGGGTTGTCTGCGTTGATGGCGGACGTGGCGGAGACTGAGGAGGCGACGCGTCAGGGTCCGACCGCGGCGGATCGCCTGGTCCCGATCGAACGCGTGGTGCCGAACCCCGAACAGCCGCGTAAACGATTTGCCGCGGAAGACCTCGAGGACCTGGCCGGATCGATCCGCGAGAAGGGGATCATCCAGCCGCTGATCGTGCGGGCCAAGGGTGACCAGTTCGAGATTGTGGCCGGGGAGCGCCGCTGGCGCGCGGCGCAGCAGGCGCAGCTGCACGAGATCCCGGTGATCGTGCGCGACTTTACAGATGTCGAGGTTCTGGAAGTCGCGATCGTCGAGAACATCCAGCGCGCCGACCTGAACGCGATCGAAGAGGCGGCGGGTTACCGGATGCTGATGGACCGGTTCGGGCACACGCAGGAGAAGATGGCCGAAGCGCTCGGCAAAAGCCGGAGCCACATCGCCAACCTGCTGCGGTTGCTGCAACTCCCGGACTCGGTGCTCGAATTCGTGCGCGGTGGCGAGTTGAGCGCGGGCCATGCCCGGGCCCTGATCATGGCACGTGATCCGTTGCAACTGGCGCGCAAGGTGATCCAGGGCCGGCTGTCGGTGCGCGAGACCGAGGCATTGGTCAAGAAGGAGAGCGCGCCGGAGCAGGGGGAGAGCACGCCGCGTCCGACCCGCGAGACCGGGGAAAAGGACGCCGACACCAAAGCGCTCGAGGGCGATCTGTCGGCGGGTCTCGGCATGAAGGTCTCGCTGAGCCACAAGCCGGGGCAGGAATCGGGGCAGATGGTGATCCAGTACCAGTCGCTCGACCAGCTTGACGAGCTGTGCCGGCTGCTGAGCGTCAGCTAGACCCCGACCAGGCGGGAAATCACCGCGTTCAGAAGCATAAACCCTTGTTCTGAAACAATTATTCTGTCTTCTTGATCAGAGATCATGCCAAGGTCGCGCAAGTCCGACAGGGTGACCGGGTCCAGGGGCCGGCCAGCGAGTGCGGCATACCGGACCGGGTCGATCCCTTCCTTGAGACGCAGGCCCATCAGCAAGAATTCCGCGGCCTGATCCTCGGGCGTCAGTGCGGTTCGGGGCAGTTCAGCCTCGTTTGTCGCCACGCCGTCCAGCCACGCCTTCGGCATCCGGCGCGCCTCGGTCGCGACGCGCCGACCATCCAGCGTCAGGCGGCCATGGGCGCCCGGACCGATCCCGATGTAATCTCCGTAACGCCAGTAGACGAGGTTGTGGCGCGACTGTGCGTCGTCGCGCGCGTGGTTCGAGACCTCGTAGGCCGGCATTCCGTGCGCGCCGCAAGCCTCCTGGGTCAGCGCGAACATGTCCGCGCCGAGATCTTCGTCGGGCAGACCGCGCAGGCGCCCGGCCTTGTAGCGGTCTCCGAAGGCGGTGCCTTGCTCGATGGTCAACTGGTAGAGCGAGAGGTGGTCGATGGCGAGCGAGAGCGCCCGGGTCAACTCGGCCTCCCATTCCGCCAGCGTCTGATCCTGGCGGGCATAGATCAGGTCGAAACTCACGCGGTCGAACGCCGAGCGGGCGATGTCGAAGGCCTTCAGCGCCTCGTCGGTACTGTGCAACCGGCCCAGCCGGCGCAGGTCGGCATCGTTCAGCGCCTGGATGCCCATGGAGACCCGGCTGATCCCGGCCTGCCGGTAGGCAGCGAAACGACCTGCCTCGACCGAGCCCGGGTTGGCTTCGAGCGTGATCTCGAGATCGTTGGCAACGGGCCAGAGGCGGCGCAGCTCGGCGATGATTTCGGCCACCGTTTCGGGCTGCATCAGGCTGGGCGTGCCGCCGCCGAAATAGACCGATCTCAGAACCCGGCCCGGAGTCTCGGCCGCGGCACGGTGCAGCTCCGACAGGTAAGCTCGGCGCCAGGCGTCATGGTCGATCCGGGCCGAGACATGGCTGTTGAAATCGCAGTAGGGGCACTTCGATTCGCAGAACGGCCAGTGGACGTAGAGGCCGAAGCCGCCCTGTTGCCAGTCCTCAGCCAAAGCAGGCCGAGATCAGCTTGGCGAAGGCATCGGCACGGTGGCTGATCGCGTTCTTCTGCGTGGAGGGCATTTCCGCGAAGGTGACGTCATGTCCGTCGGGCTGGAACATCGGGTCGTAGCCGTGGCCCTGCTGACCCCGGATCGGCCAGACCAGCGTGCCGTTGACCTTGCCCTCGAACACCTCGTCATGCCCGTCCGGCCAGGCAAGCACCAGCGTGGCGCGGAACCGGGCGCGGCGCGGATGCGGCGCGCCGCGTTCTTCCAGCAGCGTATGCGTCTTCGTCATCGCCTTGAGGAAATCGCGGCCTTGCGGCGTCTCGGCCCAGTCGGCGGTGTAGACCCCGGGCGCGTTTTCGAGCACCTCGACCTCGATCCCGGAGTCGTCGGCCAGTGCCGGCAGCCCCGTCGCCTTGGCGGCGGCATGGGCCTTGATGCGGGCGTTTCCGACGAAGGTGGTTTCGGTCTCCTCCGGCTCCGGCAGCGACATCTCGGCAGCACCCACGACGGCGACGCCATGCGGTTCGAAGAGTTGCGCCATCTCCTCGAGCTTGCCCGCATTATGCGTGGCGATCAGGATCCGGTCGCCCTCGAAGCGGCGTGTCATGCCACGGCGGCTTTCTGGATCTCGGCCAGTTCGGTCACGCCCTTTTCGGCGAGGTCGAGCAGCGCGTTCATCTGGTCGCGGGAATAGGTGGCGCCCTCGGCGCTCATCTGCACTTCGATCAGGCGGTGCGAACCGGTCATGATGAAGTTGCCGTCGACGCCGGCCTCGCTGTCCTCGGGATAGTCGAGGTCGAGCACGGGCTGTCCCGCATAGATGCCGCAGCTGACCGCGGCGACCGGATCGGCAAGTGGATCGGTAATGACGTCGCCGGCCTTCATCAGCTTCTGCACGGCGAGCTTCAGCGCCACCCAGCCGCCGGTGATCGAAGCGCAACGGGTTCCGCCATCCGCCTGGATCACGTCGCAGTCGACGGTGATCTGGCGTTCGCCCAGGGCCACGCGATCGACGCCGGCGCGCAGCGACCGCCCGATCAGGCGCTGGATCTCGACGGTGCGGCCACCCTGCTTGCCGCTGGCGGCTTCACGCCGCATCCGCGTGTTGGTGGCGCGCGGCAGCATGCCGTACTCCGCCGTCACCCAGCCCAGACCGGAGCCCTTGATGAAGGGCGGCACGCGATCCTCGATGGTGGCGGTGCAGAGCACATGGGTATCGCCCATGTGGATCAGCACGGAGCCTTCGGCGTGCTTGGTGAAACCAGTTTCAATTGAAACTTCTCGCATTTGGTCGAGTTGTCGGCCTGACGGGCGCATGATCTGTCCTTTTTGCTGTTGTCCCCGGATAACGTTCCGGGCGCGCGGGATGCAAGCCTGATTGATTTCGGGCAGGTTCGTGCTTTTATCTTGGACGGGGAAAGAAGGCGGCGATGAACGACGGCAAAAACATCCTGAACGAGATGAACGAACGCTCACGCGAAGTGTTCCGGCGCGTGGTCGAAGGCTACCTGGCCGATGGGCTGCCTGTGGGCTCCCGAACGCTGACACGCGACTTCAGCGAGAAGGTGAGCGCGGCGACGATCCGCAACACGATGCAGGATCTGGAATACCTCGGCCTGCTCGACAGCCCGCATGTCAGTGCCGGACGAGTGCCGACGCAGTTGGGCCTTCGGATGTTCGTCGACGGGCTTCTCGAGGTCGGCAACCCCGACGCGCAGGACCGCGAGCGGATCGACGCGACGCTCGAGCCGGGCGAGGGTGATGTGGCCGAGATGCTCGACCGGGTCGGATCGGCGCTGTCGGGGGTGACCCATGGTGCCTCGCTGGTGCTGACGCCGAAACACGAGGCGCCGATCAAACACATCGACTTCGTGTCTCTGGCGCCCGACCGGGCGCTGGTGGTGCTGGTCTTCGCCGACGGGCATGTCGAGAACCGGCTTTTCAGCCCGCCGCTTGGCCAGACTCCGAGTTCAATGCGCGAGGCGGCGAATTTCCTGAATGCGCTGATCGACGGCAAGACGTTGGGCGAGGTCCGGCTGAGCGTTCAGGACCAGATCACCCAGCGCAGGCAGGAAATCGACACGCTGGCGCAGGAACTCATCGAAAGCGGTCTGGCGGTCTGGGAGGGCAACGGCGATCAGATAGAGCGTCTGATCGTGCGGGGCCGGGCGAATCTGCTGACCCAAGAAGGCGAGGCGGAGGACCTTGACCGCATCCGCAGCCTCTTCGACGACCTCGAACGCAAGCGCGACATTGCCGAATTCCTCGAGCTTGCCGAAGGCGGCGACGGTGTGCGCATTTTTATCGGTTCGGAGAACAAACTTTTTTCACTTTCGGGTTCCTCTCTGGTGGTTTCCCCATATATGAACGCTGATCGAAAGATCATTGGCGCCGTGGGCGTCATTGGTCCGACACGACTGAATTACGGAAGAATCGTGCCGATCGTGAGCTATACGGCACAACTGGTCGGAAAGCTGATCTCCGACCGGAGTTAGAGGTGACATATGGCAAAGCCAAGGGAAGACGACTTTCTCGATGATATCGAGAATGCCGAAACGGAAGAATATGCCGACGCCGCGGCAGAGATCGACGCCGAGGAGCTGGAGCTGGATCAGCTTCGGGCCGAGCGCGATCAGCTGAAGGACCGGTTCATGCGGGCGCTGGCGGATGCCGAGAACGCGCGCAAGCGGTCCGAGAAGGATCGGCGCGAGGCCGAGCATTACGGCGGCGCGAAGCTGTCGCGCGACATTTTGCCGGTCTATGACAACATGAAGCGCGCGCTCGACGCCGCGACGGACGAACAGCGCGACGTAGCGGGCCCGTTGATCGAGGGTATCGAGCTGACGATGCGCGAGCTGCTCAACGTGTTCAAGAAGCACGGGATCGAGGTCATCGCGCCGGAAGTGGGCGACCGGTTCGATCCGCAGCATCACCAGGCGATGTTCGAGGCCCCGGTGCCGGGCACCAAGGCCGGCGACATCATCCAGGTCGCCGCCGAAGGTTTCATGCTGCGCGACCGGCTGCTGCGCCCGGCGCAAGTCGGCGTGTCCTCGACGCCGGCAAGCTGAGCCTGTCGGGCCATTCGGATTTCGGAGGCGGTCAGGTTCTGGCCGCCTCTTTCAGTTTGTAAACCAGTTCCAGCGCCTCGCGCGGGGTCAACTCGTCCGGCAGGACGGTTTCCAGCGCCTTTTCGACGGCCGAATCCTGTTTCGGTGCAGGTGGCGGTGCGGCAGGACGGGCCGAGAACAACGGCAGGTCGTCGATCAGCGTCTTCTGAGTCGCGCCGCCTTCGCGCTCGCCTTTTTCCAGAGCGTCGAGCACGACCCGCGCCCGGGCGATCACGGCGGGTGGAAGTCCCGCAAGCTGGGCGACCTGCACGCCATAGGACCGGTCGGCGGCCCCCTTGCGCACTTCGTGCAGGAAGATCACCTCGCCCTCCCACTCCTTGACGGCGACGGTGGCGTTCTCGACACCGGCAAGCTTTCCGGCCAGCGCCGTCATCTCGTGATAATGCGTGGCAAAGAGCGCGCGGGCCCGGTTCACGTCGTGCAGGTGTTCCAGCGTCGCCCAAGCGATGGAAAGACCATCATAGGTCGCCGTGCCGCGCCCGATTTCGTCGAGGATCACCAGCGCGCGGTCGTCGGCCTGATTGAGGATCGCCGCGGTCTCGACCATCTCGACCATGAAGGTCGAGCGCCCGCGCGCAAGATCGTCCGAGGCGCCGACGCGGCTGAAAAGCTGGCTGACGAGGCCGACGTGGGCCGAGGCCGCCGGGACGAAGCTGCCCGCCTGAGCCAAAAGAGCGATCAGCGCGTTCTGGCGCAGGAATGTCGACTTGCCGGCCATGTTCGGCCCGGTCAAAAGCCAGATCGCCGCCGCATCGCCCTCGGCGCCGAGGTCGCAATCGTTGGCGATGAAGGGCTCTCCGCCTTGGGTTTGCAATGCACGCTCGACCACCGGGTGGCGCCCGCCTTCGATGGTAAAGGCGCGGCTGTCGTCGACCTGCGGACGCACCCAGCTCTCGATCGCGGCGACTTCGGCCAGCGCCAGCGCAAGGTCGAGTTCGGCGAGCGCGGCGGCGGTGGCGCCGACCGGGCCGGAGGCGGTCAGCACCGTTTCGCAAAGCCCTTGGTAGAGACACTTTTCGATCTCGATTGCCCGCGATCCGGCGTTCAGGATCCGCGTTTCCAGCTCCGACAGTTCGACTGTGGTGAACCGCACCTGATTGGCGGTGGTCTGACGATGGATGAACCTGTCCGAGAGCGGCGGCGACAGCATCTTCTGGGCATGCGTCGCCGTGGTTTCGATGAAGTAGCCCAGCACGTTGTTGTGCTTGATCTTGAGCGAGGCGATGCCGGTTTCCTCGACGAACTGCTGCTGCATCCGGGCGATGACACCGCGACCCTCGTCGCGCAACTGGCGGGCCTCGTCGAGGTCGGCGTCATGACCGGGGGCGATGAACCCGCCGTCGCGCGCCAGAAGCGGCGGCTCGGCGACCAGCGTCGAATCGAGCGCGGCGATCAGCGAGTCATGCCCCGTCAGGTCGCCGGCGGCCTGGGCCAGAATGCCGGGCAGGTCGTGGCCCGACAGCAGCGCGGCCAGCTCTTCGGCCCGAGACAAACCGTTGCGGATCGCGCTGAGGTCGCGCGGCCCGGCCCGGTCGAGCGCGATGCGCGACAGGGCGCGGTCGATGTCGGGCACCTTGCGCAGCAGGTCGCGCGCCTCGCCGCGCACTCCGGCGTGGTCGACGGCGAAAGACACCGCGTCGAGACGGTCGCGCACAAGCGCGAGGTCGCGTGACGGGCTCGAAAGCCGCCGTTCGAGCAGCCGCGCGCCGGCGGCGGTGGCTGTGCGGTCCATCACCGAAAGCAGCGACCCGGCGCGGCTTCCGGCCAGCGACCGCGTGATCTCGAGGTTGCGCCGCGTGGCGGCGTCGATCTGCACGGTGCGCTCGGGCGAGTCGCGACGCGGCGGGCGCAGCAGTGGCAACTGACCTTTCTGCGTCAGGTCGAGATACTGCACGATGGCGCCCAGCGCCGAAACCTCGGCGCGCGAGAAGGTGCCGTAGCCCTCCAGGGTCTCGACCCCGAATAGCGCGCACACCCGGTCCTCGCCCGAGGTGCTGTCGAAGGCGGAGCGGGCCAGCGGAGTCAGGGCGATGCCGAAATCCTCGGCCACCGCGCGCAGCTCCGCCTCGCGGGTTTCCGCCACGATCAGCTCGGACGGGGCGAGCCGCGCCAATTCCGGACCCAGCCGGGTCGCGGTCAATGGCATGACGTGCAGCGCGCCGGTCGAGATGTCGACCCAGGCAAGCGCGGTGTCGTCGCGCACCTCGGCAAAAGCGGCGAGGTAGTTGTGGCTGCGCGCCTCGAGCAGCGATTCCTCGGTCAGCGTGCCGGGGGTGACCAGCCGCACCACGTCGCGTTTGACGACCGATTTCGAGCCGCGTTTCTTGGCCTCTGCGGGGCTTTCCATCTGCTCGCAGACGGCGACGCGAAACCCCTTGCGGATCAGCGTCAGAAGGTAGCCTTCCGCGGAATGCACCGGCACGCCGCACATCGGGATGTCGTCGCCGTCGTGCTTGCCGCGCTTGGTCAGCGCGATGTCGAGCGCCTCGGCCGCGGCCACCGCGTCGTCGAAGAACATCTCGTAGAAATCACCCATGCGGTAGAACAGCAGGGCGTCGGCGTGCGCGGCCTTGATCTCGAGATATTGCGCCATCATCGGCGTCACGGTCATGCTGGCCCCCCGGCGGTTTCGGCGGACCTTACAAATCCGGGACCGGCGGCGAAAGCGCCAATTCTGGCCCATTGAGGCAGGTCTGCAATGCCGCTAGAACAGCCGGTACGCTGCCAAGGGGGAGGCTCGCCAGTGTCCAAGAACCGCATCACCGACGAAGAGGCGCTGGCCTTCCATCTCGAACCGGCACCGGGAAAATTCGAGATCTCGGCGACGGTCCCGATGACCACGCAGCGTGACCTGAGCCTGGCCTACAGCCCCGGTGTCGCGGTGCCCTGCGAGGCGATCTCGGACCGGCCCGAAACCGCCTACGACTATACCAACAAGGGCAACCTCGTCGCGGTGATCTCGAACGGGACGGCGGTTCTGGGACTCGGCAACCTCGGCGCGCTGGCCTCGAAACCGGTGATGGAGGGCAAGGCGGTGCTCTTCAAGCGCTTCGCCGACGTCAATTCGATCGACCTCGAACTCGACACCGAGGACACCGATGCCTTCGTGAACGCGGTCAAGCTGATGGGGCCGACTTTCGGGGGCATCAACCTCGAGGACATCAAGGCGCCGGAATGTTTCATCATCGAGCAGCGGCTCAAGGAAGAGATGGACATCCCGGTCTTTCACGACGACCAGCACGGCACGGCGGTGATCTGTGCGGCCGGGCTGATCAACGCGCTGCACATCTCGGGCAAGAAGATCGAGGACGTGCGCATCGTGCTCAACGGGGCCGGGGCGGCGGGGATCGCCTGTCTCGAACTGCTGAAGTCGATGGGGGCGCGGCACGAGAACTGCATCATGTGCGACACCAAGGGCGTGATCTACCAGGGCCGCACCGAGGGCATGAACCAGTGGAAATCGGCGCACGCAGTCAAGACCGAGCTGCGCACGCTAGAAGAGGCGATGAAGGGGGCCGATGTGTTCCTCGGGGTCTCGGTCAAGGGCGCGGTCACGCAGGACATGGTCGCAAGCATGGCCGACGACCCGGTGATCTTCGCGATGGCCAACCCCAACCCCGAGATCACGCCGGAAGAGGCGCGCGCGGTGCGGGCAGACGCGATCGTGGCGACCGGGCGCAGCGACTATCCCAATCAGGTCAACAACGTGCTGGGCTTTCCCTATCTCTTCCGCGGTGCGCTGGACATCCACGCGCGCGCCATCAACGACGAGATGAAGATCGCCTGCGCCCATGCGCTGGCGCTTCTGGCGCGCGAGGACGTGCCGGACGAGGTGGCGCTGGCCTATGGCAAGAACCTCAGCTTCGGGCGCGATTACATCATCCCGACGCCCTTCGATCCGCGCCTGATCCACCGCGTTCCGCCCGCCGTGGCCAAGGCCGGCATGGACACGGGCGCCGCGCGGCGGCCGATCATCGACATGGACGCCTATGAGCTGTCGCTGAAATCGCGCATGGACCCGACGGCAAGCATCCTGCGCGGCATCACAGCGCGGGCGCGGGCGAACCAGACCCGGATGATCTTTGCCGAGGGCGACGATCCGCGGGTGCTGCGCGCGGCGGTGACCTACCAGCGCTCGGGCTTCGGCAAGGCGCTGGTCGTGGGCCGCGACGACGACGTGCGCGCCAAGCTCAAGGAGGCGGGGCTCGAGGACGCGGTGCGCGAGATCGAGGTCGTGAACGCCGCCAAGACGATGCATCTCGAGACCTACAAGGCGTTTCTTTACGACCGCCTGCAGCGCAAGGGATTCGACGCGCAGGACGTGCATCGCCTTGCCGCCCGCGACCGGCACGTGTTCTCGGCCTTGATGCTGGCGCACGGGCATGGCGATGGCCTCGTCACCGGTGCGACGCGCAAGTCGGCGCATATCCTTGAGCGGATCAACCACGTCTATAACGCCGATGTTTCCAGTGCTGCGGCCGGGATCACCGCGCTGGTGCACAAGGGGCGCATTGTGTTCATCGCCGATACGCTGGTGCACGAATGGCCCGACGAGGAGGATCTTGCCAATATCGCCGAGCGTGCGGCGACGGTGGCGCGCAACATGGGGCTCGAGCCGCGCGTGGCCTTCGTCAGCTTCTCGACCTTCGGCTACCCGGTGTCGGAACGCGCCACCAAGATGCTCGAGGCACCGCGCGTGCTCGACCAGCGCGGCGTGAGTTTCGAATACGAGGGCGAAATGACGGTGGATGTCGCGCTCAACGCCCGCAGCCAGGCGCAATACCCGTTCTCGCGCCTGACCGGACCGGCGAACATCCTTGTCGTGCCGGCGCGGCATTCGGCCAGCATCTCGGTCAAGCTGATGCAGGAAATGGCGGGTGCGACCGTGATCGGGCCGATCCTTGCCGGGGTCGACGGGGCGATCCAGATTTGTTCCTCGACCTCGACCGCGAACGACATCATGAACATGGCGGTGCTCGCGGCGAGCGGGGTGGGACGGT
Source organism: Roseobacter sp. FCG-D35 (assembly GCF_033436665.1). Taxonomy (NCBI): domain Bacteria; kingdom Pseudomonadati; phylum Pseudomonadota; class Alphaproteobacteria; order Rhodobacterales; family Roseobacteraceae; genus Roseobacter; species Roseobacter sp. FCG-D35. The sequence continues at coordinate 85,851 of NZ_JAWQFO010000003.1, read as the reverse complement.
GACGGTCTTCAACCTCGGCTCGATCAACGCGGACTTCGTCTACCACGTGCCGCATCTGCCGGGTCCAGGCGAGACGCTGAGTGCGGCCAAGCTGACCCGCGGGCTGGGGGGCAAGGGCGCGAACATGTCGGTCGCGACGGCCCGGGCGGGGGCGCGGGTCGTGCATATCGGAGGCGTGGGAAAAGACGGGCGGTGGGCGGTGGAGCGTCTGCTGGAGTACGGCGTCGACACGCGGCACATCGCGGAAACCGAAGCGGCCACGGGCCACGCGGTGATCTACCTCGATCCCGAGGCCGAGAACACCATCGTCATCTTTCCCGGCGCCAATCGCGAGGTCACGGCTGAGATGGTCGAGGCCGCGCTGAGCGAGGCGGGACCGGGGGACACGCTGATCTTTCAGAACGAGACCAGCATGCAGCGCGAGGCGGCCGAGGCGGCGCGCGCCAAGGGGATGCGCGTGGCCTATGCGGCGGCACCCTTCGAGGCGGCCTCGGTGCGCGCGGTTATGGATTTGCTCGATCTGCTTGTCCTGAACGCGGTGGAGGCCGAGCAGTTGCAGCGCGAAACAGGCTCCAACCTGGCGGATCTGCCGGTTTCGGACATCGTGGTGACGCGCGGCGCCGAAGGTTGCTTGTGGATCTCGCAGGAAGATCGGGCGGGTCGCAGCTTTGAGGCGCTGAAGGTGGAGGCGGTCGACACCACCGGCGCGGGGGACACCTTCACCGGGTATCTCGTCGCCTGTCTCGACCGGGGGATGCCGATGGCGCAGGCGGTCAGCCAGGCGATGCGGGCGGCGGCGCTGATGGTGACGCGCCACGGCACCGCCGACGTCATCCCCGACCTCAAGGAGATCGAGGACCACGTCTTCGGGCGTTAGCTTCCGACGAAGGGCGCCGCGCTGCCCCAAAGCTGGCGGACGCGTGTGTCGCGTCCGCAGGCTTCGCGATAGGCCTTGTAAGCGCTGGCCTGGCGTTTCGGGCCGAACCGCGTGAGGATCAGCTTGTCGCCCTTGTAGTAGTCCTGGTGGTAGGCGTCGGCGGGGTAGAACCGCCCGGCATCGAGCACCGGGGTCACCACCGTCTGGCCGAGCGCCTGCTGGGCCTGGGATTTCGCGGCCTGCGCGGCCTGTTTCTGCGCCGCGCCGTCGGCGAAGACCGCCGTGCGGTAGCTGTCGCCGCGATCGCAGAACTGCCCGCCCGCGTCGGTGGGGTCGATCGACCGGAAGAACATGTGCAAAAGCTGCTCGCGGCTGACCACCGACGGATCGAACCGGATCTGCACCGCCTCGTAATGCCCGGTGCTGCCACCGGTCACCTGCTTGTAGGTCGGGTTCGCCGTGGTTCCGCCGGTAAAGCCCGACACCGCCCCCTTGACGCCTTTCACCTTCTCGAAGTCGGCCTCCACGCACCAGAAACACCCTCCGGCGACGGTCAGGGTTTCGGTTTCGGCCGCATGGGCGCCGCGGCTCTGCGCGATCAGGCCAAGTGCGATGGCCGCGGCAAGGGCGCAGGTGCGCAGGGTGTGATGATGTCTCGGCATGTGCATCTCCTCTGGACCCAGTCTAGGCGAGGCCGGGTGCGCCTCAATTCACGCTGCGGTGAAAACACGGGCGTGTGAGCGCGGTTTACCTCTTGGCTTTGCCGGGCGGCGTTCCTAGCGTGCGCTGAAACAGACCGGGCCGGGACAGGGCGCGGAATGTTACAGCGGGCGTCGGAATGAGGGCGGGACGGAATGCGGATTGCAATGTGGTCGGGACCCCGGAACCTCTCGACGGCGATGATGTACAGTTTTGGCGCGCGCGACGATTTCCACGTCATGGACGAGCCGTTCTACGGCGCTTACCTCATCGAGACCGGGCTCGACCACCCGATGCGCGACGAGATCCTTGCCGTCCACGAGACCGACGCGCGGAGCGTGGCCGAGGTCTGCGGCGTCGAACTCGCCGACCGTCCGCACCTCTACATGAAGCACATGGCGCATCACATGCTCGACGGCTTTCCGCTGGGCTGGGCCGAGGGCTGCGTCAATGTCCACCTGATCCGCCACCCGGCGCGGGTGATTGCAAGCTACGCGGCCAAGCGCGAGGCGCCGGATCTTCGCGATATCGGCTTCGAACAGCAGACCGCGCTATTTGACCGGCTGGGCGGGATCGTCGTGGACAGTGACGACATCCGCGCCGACCCCGAGGCCATGCTCCGGTTGCTCTGCGATCGGATCGGGCTGCGCTTTGATGCCGCGATGCTGTGCTGGCCGGCGGGTACGCGCAGCGCCGACGGTGTCTGGGCGGCACATTGGTACGGCGCGGTCCACCAGAGCACAGGGTTTGCGGGGGCCGAGGGTCCGCTGCCCGACCTGTCGGGACGCGAGGCGGAGCTGTCGGCCGAGGCGCTGCCGTATTACGAGGCGCTATGGAACCGGCGCCTGCACTGACACCTCCACGGCGAGGCGGTTGCGCCGTGTCTCCGGATCAAGTCGCTCCAATGGCGAAGGTGGGTTGCAGGCGGCCCGGGGTCGGGCCGCCATCGACGCTGCGGCGCGTTACAGCGCGTTCTTGAAGATCTCTCCGCCCTTCATGATCAGGTCGAAGCGTTCCTCGTATTCGGTCATCACCGACATATCCTCGAGCGGGTTGCCGTCGATCAGCAGGATATCGGCATGCGCACCTTCCGCGATCACCCCGAGCGTGCCCGGGTAGGGGTTGCGCGGACCGGACAGCGCCAGAAGCTCGGCCGATTTCGAGGTCGCCTGCCGCAGGATCTCGATATTGTCGAACCACTCGGTGCGCAGCACGAACTCTTCGTTGGCCCGCGCGAGCATCGCAGGCGAGGTGATGACGTCGGTGCCGAAGACGATGTTTTCGAAGCCCAATTCCTTGGCCATGGTGAACATCTGGTCGATGCCGTCGAAAGCTTCGTCGTGCCGGGCCTTCTGCTCATCGTTGTAACCCGCCGGATGGAAGGTATAGACAATCACCTGCGGCGACAGCCAGGCGTCCTTCTCCATCATCAGGCGCATCGCCTCCTCGCTCATCAGGTTGCCGTGCTCGATCGATTTCACGCCGTTCTCGAGCGCGCGGATGATGCCGTCGGAGTTGTAGACATGGGCGGTGACGTAGGTGTTCCAGTCCTCCGCCGCCTCGACGGCGGCGCGGATCTCGTCATCGGTGTACTGCATGGTGTCAAGCGGGTCGGCATACGATCCGGTACCCCCGCCCACGGAAATCTTGATCTGCGAGGCCCGGCGGCGCAGCACCTCGCGCACGGTTCTCAGGACCTCTTCACGCCCGTCGGCAATCGCGGCATGGAAGTACTTCATCGGCACACTGGGATCAAACTCCAGCGATCCGGGCGCGTTGGCGTCGGTCCGGTGGTCCGAATGGCCCGAGCTCTGCGAGATCATCGGGCCCGACGGGTAGACGCGCGGGCCGACGAGGATGCCCTGGTCGATGGCGAGCTTCAGCGAGAAGGAATTGCCGCCGACGTCGCGGACGGTCGTGAAGCCTTGCATCAGGTATTGTTCAGCCGTGACCGACGCCACATAGGCCCAATATTCCCGGTCGGAAGAGAACGCGAGGCCGAACGGCATCTGGAACATCAGATGCGAATGCATATCGGCGAAGCCCGGCATCAGGAAGCGCCCGCCGGCGTCGAGCACGGTGGCACCCTCGGGCGCGTCGAGATCGGCCCCGATGGCCGAGATCAGCCCGTCCTCGACCAGCACGTCCTGCCCTTCGATGAGATCTTCGCTGACCCCGTCGAAGATGCGTGCGCCGGTGATCAGCGTGGCGTCCTGCGCGACGCCGGGCGAGGCGAGGGCAAGACAGAAAATACTGGCGAGAAACGTTCTGGGCGCGCGCATGGCAACTCCTTTCAGATGTCGAACGGGATGGATTTGCAGAATTTTCTTTTCGTGGCCGTAAGGCTTCGACTGTATCTTCCGACCGGCCTTCGGCGGCGGAAGGTCGTTCCGGTCGGGGCGGGCCCGACTGTTTCGCGGCGGCTTGATAAACGCCCGTCGGTAAATCCAGTGGCAACGGTCATGCGACGTCTTCTGTCCGGTAGAGGCCGAGCGCCACGATGATGTTCAGGATCGTCCCGTAGAGATTGATGCCGACGGCCACGACGAACACCGGAACCGAGGCGTAGTCGTCCAGCCCGTTCTGAACGACATTGGCGATAACCCCGCCGCCACCGAACACGACAATCGCCGGGATCATTGCGAGGCGGTACCAGCCGACACGGCCCATGCCCGGCAGCTTCAGGCTGGTCGCGTAGAGCGTGAACATCACCAGCGATGCCGCAACCGGCGCCGCGCTGAGCGGCGCACCCGCGATTAACGCGGTGAGACCGCTTGCGATGAGAAAGCCGAAGGCGAGAGCCGCGAACAGCCATTGCAGACGCAAAAGCTTTGCGAGCGGCAGCGGAAACGTCACTTGGGCACTCCTCGTGTCGCCTCGACCAGGGTCGCGCAAGACATGGTGTACCCGAGGCCAAGAAAGTCTTGCCCGCAACCTTAGGGGTATTTCTCGAAATTGTCAGGCTTTCCCTTGGGTTAGTGCTGTGGGCCGAATTCGAGCAACCTTCAAGTTTCGCGGCGGCTGAAACTTCCCGGTGATCGGCCACGTGACTGCGCGTGTAATTGGAACCAAGGGAGACCAACCGATGAAAATTGCAGCAACAATTTCCGCTCTCGCGCTTGTGGCCGGAGCGGCGTTTGCCGACAACCACGCACCGATGGTGATGGCAAGCGACCAGGACGTGTCGAACGGCATCGTGAGCGCCGAAAAGGTCATGGCCGGCGAGAACGGCTGGCTGGTCGTGCATCGCACCGATGCCGAGATGAAGCCTGGCCCGGTGGTGGGCTATGCCCCGCTGCGCGGTGGCGAGAACACGGACGTCGCGGCGATCCTCACCGAAGAGGTGCAGCCCGGCGAGATGCTGATGCTGATGATCCACTCGGAAGCGGGCGGCATGACCACCGGCGCCTTCGAATACACCCTCGGCGCGACCGAGGACGGGCCGATCAAGCCCGACGGAAACCTGGTGATGCAGGTCGTCACCGCCAAGTAAGCTGCATCCCACCGGTTATCCCCAATGACACAGGGATGCGCAGCCCGGACCGGTTCACCGGTCCGGGTTTTTACCTGCCCGACAGACGCTTGTCGCGGGCGGCCAGAAGCTTGAGGCGCAGCGCGTTGAGCTGGATGAAGCCTGCCGCGTCCTTCTGGTCGTAGGCGCCGGCATCTTCTTCGAAGGTGACATGCGCTTCGGAATAAAGCGAATGGTCGGACCAGCGCCCGACCGTGCGCACGTGCCCCTTGTAGAGCTTGAGCCGAACCGTGCCGGTGACATGCTCCTGGCTCGCGTCGATGGCGGCCTGCAGCATCTTGCGCTCGGGGCTGTACCAGAACCCGTTGTAGATCAGTTCGGCGTAGCGCGGCATCAGCTCGTCCTTGAGATGCATCGCGCCGCGGTCGAGCGTGATCGATTCGATCCCGCGATGCGCCTCGAGCAGCAGCGTCCCGCCCGGGGTCTCGTAGATGCCGCGTGACTTCATGCCCACGAAACGCCCCTCGACGAGGTCGAGCCGGCCGCAGCCGTGCTTGCCGCCCAGTTCGTTGAGCTTCGTCAGCAGCGCGGCCGGGGACAGCGCCTCGCCATTGATGCTGATCGCGTCGCCCTTCTCGAAGCCGATCTCGACATATTCCGGCGTATCTGGTGCTTTTTCCGGGTCGGTGGTGCGCTGGTAGACGTAATCCGGCGCATCCTCGGCCGGGTCCTCCAGCACCTTGCCTTCGGACGAGGTGTGCAGAAGGTTCGCATCCACGCTGAACGGCGCCTCGCCGCGCTTGTCCTTGGCGATCGGGATCTGGTTCTGCTCGGCGAAATCGATCAGCCGGGTGCGGCTGGTCAGGTCCCAGACCCGCCACGGCGCGATCACCTTGATGTCGGGATTGAGCGCATAGGCCGCAAGTTCGAAGCGAACCTGGTCATTGCCCTTCCCGGTCGCGCCATGCGCCACCGCATCGGCCCCAGTCTCGGCCGCGATCTCCACCAGCCGTTTCGAGATGAGCGGGCGCGCGATCGAAGTGCCCAGCAGGTAGAGCCCTTCGTAGACCGCGTTGGCGCGGAACATCGGGAAAACGAAATCGCGCACGAACTCCTCGCGCACGTCCTCGATGAAGATGTTTTCGGGCTTGATGCCCAGCAGTTCCGCCTTCTTGCGCGCCGGTTCCAGTTCCTCACCCTGGCCGAGATCGGCGGTGAAGGTCACCACTTCGCAGCCGTACTCGGTCTGCAGCCACTTGAGGATGATCGAGGTGTCGAGACCGCCGGAATAGGCGAGCACTACTTTCTTCGGCGCGGACATGCGGAATTCCTTCGTTCGGGATCGCGAAGCGCGATAGCGGGTTTTCGATGCGCTCGCAAGCTTGGCCCGCGTTGACCGGCGCGGCGGCGATGCCTACTGATCGTGCACCCGACACGAGGACCCCCGTGATGACCCGCGACGCCTTCATCGCCGCCGCCCGCGCCGCCGAACGCGACATGCGGAGCGTCTTTCCCGAGACGCCGCTGATGCGCAACGATCACCTGAGCGCGCGGTTCGGCGCCGACATCTGGCTCAAGCGCGAGGATCTGAGCCCGGTGCGTTCGTACAAGCTGCGCGGGGCCTTCAACGCGATGCGCAAGCAGATCCCGGGCAAGTCGCTTTTTGTCTGTGCCTCGGCGGGCAACCACGCGCAGGGCGTGGCCTTCATGTGCCGGCATTTCGGGGTCAGGGGCGTCGTGTTCATGCCGGTGACGACGCCGCAGCAGAAGATCCAGAAAACCCGCATGTTCGGTGGCGGCATGGTCGAGATCCGGCTGGTCGGGGACTATTTCGACAAGACGCTGGGCGCCGCACAGGCGTTCTGCTCCGAGGCAGGCGGGCATTTCTTGTCGCCCTTCGACGACGCGGATGTGATCGAGGGGCAGGCGACAGTGGCGGTGGAGATCGAGGCGCAGCTCGGGGCGCTGCCGGACCGGATCATCCTGCCGGTGGGCGGCGGCGGGCTGTCCTCGGGCGTGCGCAGCTATTTCGGCACCGACTGCGCAATGACCTTCGTGGAACCCGCGGGCGCAAAAAGCCTCGCCGCCGCGCTGGCCGAGGGACAGCCCGTGGACGTCTCGCCGATCAACAATTTCGTCGACGGGGCGGCGGTGGCCAAGTTGGGCGAAAAGACCTTCGCGCGGCTAGCCGGAGTTGATCCCGGCGACGTCCTCAGCCTTTCCGAAGACCGCATCTGCGTCACGATCATGGAGATGCTGAACGTCGAGGGCGTGGTGCTGGAACCCGCCGGCGCGCTGGCGGTCGAGGCTTTGTCCGAGCTGGGCGAGACGATCCGCGGCAAGACTGTGGTCTGTGTCACCTCGGGCGGAAACTTCGATTTCGAGCGCCTGCCGGAAGTGAAGGAACGGGCGCAGCGCTACGGCGGGGTGAAGAAATACTTCATCCTGCGGATGCCGCAGCGGCCCGGGGCGCTCAAGGAGTTTCTCGAGATCCTGGGGCCCGACGACGACATCGCGCGCTTCGAATACCTCAAGAAGTCCGCGCGTAACTTCGGCTCGGTACTGATCGGCATCGAGACCAGCGCGCCTTCGAATTTCGACGCGCTGCGCGGCAAGCTCGACGCGGCTGGGTTCACTTACACCGACATCACCAACGACGAGACGCTGGCGCAATTCGTGATCTGAGGGAGCGGGCATGGACTTCGAAAGCAGGACCGTGGTGGTCACAGGAGGAGCCAGCGGGATCGGCGCCGCACTTGCGCGGCGGTTCGCGAAGGCGGGCGCCCGGGTCTGCATTGCGGACCACGACGCCGCCGGCGCACGGGCCGTCGCGGGCGAGATCGGCGGGCTCGGGGTGACGTGCGACGTGACCCGCGAAGAGGCCGTTCGGTCGCTTGTCGATGAGGTGCGAACGAAGCTTGGTCCGGTGGACATTTTCGTCTCTAACGCGGGCGTTGCGCGCGGTCAGCCGGGACATGCCGTCTCTGCCGACGACGACGTCTGGACGCTGAACTGGCGCCTGCATGTCATGGCGCATGTCTACGCGGCGCGGGCGCTCCTGCCCGAGATGATCGCCCGGCGCTCGGGACATCTCGTCAGTGTCGCCTCGGCGGCGGGGCTTCTGAACCAGATCGGAGACGCGGCGTATTCCGCGACCAAGCATGCCGCCGTCAGCTTTGCCGAGTCGCTGGCGATCAGCCACGGCGACGACGGCATCGATGTCTCGGTGGTCTGTCCGCAATATGTCGCGACCCCGCTGATCGGGCTGGCCTCCGGGGATGCCGATGACGTGCCGGGCCTGCTCACCGCCGAAGAGGCGGCGGCGGTGATCGTCGAAGGCGTCGCGAAAAAACGGTTCCTGATCCTGCCGCATCCGCAGGTCGCGGATTACGCTGCCCTGCGCGCGCGCGACCCCGAAGCGTGGATCGCGGGCATGCGCAAGCTGCGCCGCCGGACCGCGGCGGCAGACGGGTCGCTGGATGCAGCCGCGCTTTACCGTCTGGTCTAGCCGGCGCGGCGCTCTCCGATCTGTGAAAGGAACAGCGACCGCGTGGCATCGTAACAATCCGCGATCCGCTCGACCTCGATCACGGTGAGGTTGCCGGTACGGGCAACAATCTCTCCAACCTTGCAGAGTTCGACGAAATCCTCGAAGCCCAGGTTGAGCGCGCTGCCCTTCAAGGAATGCAGCAGTTCCGGAAGATCGCCCGCAGCGGGCGCCTGCCGGAGCTGTGAGATCGCCGTTCCGGTTTCACTGAGGAAAAGTTCGACGATTTCGTCGAACACGTCCGCGCCCAAGTCCCTTTTCAACGTCTCGATCTGGTTCCAGTCGATCATCGCTACCCCGTCTGCCTCCGGCGCAAGCCTCGCGGCATATCGTTAACATGAGGTAACGCGGAAGATTTGAACCAAGTGAATTCGAGCATTCACACGACCTTAAACCCGGTGCCGCTAAGCCCGGTTGGAGGATCCTCGCACGGGACGACCGAATGCTGCTTGAAACCGATCCGACCGGGCTGACCGGACAGCGCGCCCGTGCCCGCGCGGCGCTGTCGGTCCTGGTCGTTGACGACAGCCCGATGCAGCGCCGGGTGCTCTCAGGGCTTCTGGGTCAGGCGGGTCACGCGGTGACCGAGGCCGGATCGGGCGAGGAGGCGCTGGCGCGCAGTGCCGAACACCCGCCCGACCTGGTGCTCAGTGACTGGGTGATGCCGGGCATGTCCGGGATCGAGTTCTGCCAGCGCTTCCGCGAGCAGTCTGTGGACCAGTTCGCCTACTTCATCCTGCTGACGTCGAAAAGCGACAAGCAGGACGTGGCCCAGGGTCTCGACGCGGGGGCCGACGATTTTCTGACCAAGCCGGTGCATGGGCATGAGTTGCGCGCGCGCGTCGATGCCGGTCGGCGCATCCTGCGGATGCAGCGCGAACTGACCGAAAAGAACCGGCTGATCTCGGAAACGCTGGACGAGATGCAGCGGCTCTACAGCGCGCTCGACAGCGATCTCGCCGAAGCCCGGAAGCTGCAGCAATCTCTCGTGCGCGAAACGCATCGCCGGTTCGACGGCGGCAGCGTGTCGCTGATGCTGCGGCCCAGCGGCCATGTCGGGGGCGATCTGGTCGGGTTCTTTCCCGGCGGCCAGGATCGTGTCGGGCTTTTCGCCATCGACGTATCGGGCCACGGCGTCAGCTCGGCGCTGATGACCGCGCGCCTGGCCGGGTATCTCTCGGACGGCACGCCGGAGCAGAACATCGCGCTCGCGCGAAGCGACGATGGCGGTCACGCGCCACGCCCCCCGGCCGAGGCCATCGGCACGCTCAACGACCTGATCCTCAACGACATGTCGACCGAGCATTATTTCACCATGCTGCTCGCGGACGTCGACCTCGGAACCGGGCGCATCGCCATCGGCCAGGCGGGTCACCCGCACCCGATCGTGCAGCGTGCGGACGGACGCATCGAGCAGGACGCGCCGGGCGGGTTCCCGGTCGGGCTGATGCCGGGGGCGAGTTTCACGCAGTACGAGCTGACGCTCGATCCCGGCGACCGGCTGCTGATCCTGTCGGACGGCGTGGCCGAGTGCCCGTCGAAGTCGGGCACGTTTCTTGGCGATGACGGGGTGGAAGGGTTTGCCCGCGACCTCGCGCATGTGCGCGGACCGGAGTTTTTCGAGGCGCTGATCGAACGGCTGTCGCGGTTCAGGGGCGGTACGAAGTTTCCCGACGACATTTCCGGGATCCTTCTGGAATTCGACGGCCCGTCATAACCCGAACCACGACCGCAGGAACCGCCGGTCGCCTTCGTTGCCGAGGATCGTGGCGGCCTCGCGGGGTGTCAGAACCAGAGTCCGGTGATCCGCTTCGGTCGGCGCGGCCACCGGGCGGACGGGGCGTGCGACGTAGACATGGCAGAGCTTTTCGGCCCAGAGGTCGTATTCCGGCATGAAGGCGAAGCGCCGGAAGGCGCCCAGACGGCGCGGACGCGCAATGCGCCAGCCGGTTTCTTCAAGCACCTCGCGGTGCAGCGCCTGCACCGGGCTCTCGCCGGGATCTACGCCGCCGCCGGGCAGCTGGACATCGACCGGGTCACCGGTCTGGACGGTCAGCAGGACCCGGTTTCCCAGCGGCAGGATCGCGTAGGTGCCGGGCCGCGTCCGGTAGCGGCGGTCTGCGCGTGGTGCATGGCCGACCCTCGGGATCATGGGCGCAAGTCCTCTTTTCATCCGTGTTGTAGGCCATATATGGACGCGGTATGCCAAGAGCAGCCGCTTAAGGAAACCCCAATGACACTCGGACAACAGATCGCGTGGGACGACACGGTCCTGCCCTTCCAGCTTGACGTCAGCGACATCCGTGGCCGTGTCGCACGGCTCGACGGGGCGCTGAATGGCATCCTCAAGCAGCACGATTACCCGCCGCAGGTCGAAGCGCTGGTAGCCGAGATGGCCCTGCTGACCGCGCTGATCGGGCAGACCATCAAGTTGCGCTGGAAGCTGCAGCTGCAGGTCCAGACCAAGGGCGCGGTGCGCATGATCGCGACGGACTACTATGGTCCCGAGACCGATGGCGCGCCGGCGCGGATCCGGGCCTATGCCAGCTACGACGCGGACAAGCTGACGGACGGTGCGCCCTTCGAGCAGTTGGGCGAGGGCTATTTCGCCATCATGATCGACCAGGGCAAGGGCATGACACCCTACCAGGGGATCACACCGCTGACCGGCGAAAGCCTGTCGGCCTGTGCCGAATCTTACTTCGCGCAGTCCGAACAGCTTCCGACCCGCTTCTCGCTCAGCTTCGGGGAAAGCCTGGAGCCCGGCGTCGACGTGCATTGGCGGGGCGGCGGCGTGATGCTGCAGCACATGCCCAAGGCCTCGCCTTTCGTGGCGCAGGGCGAAGGCAGCGGCGAGCCGCTGGTCGCCGACGATCTTCTGGACGGCGGCGAGGCCGAGAACTGGTCCCGGGTCAACATCCTGCTCGACACCGTCGAGGAGATGGAGCTTGTCGGGCCGTCGGTGCCGCCGAACGACCTGCTGCTGCGGCTTTTCCACGAGGAGCAGCCGCGGGTTTTCGACGCCCAGCCGGTGCGCTTCGGCTGTACCTGTTCGGAAGACCGGGTGCGGCAGAGCCTGTCGATCTACTCGTCGAAGGACATCGAGAAGATGACCACCGACGAGGGGCGCGTCACGGCAGACTGCCAGTTCTGCGGGGCGCATTACGATCTCGACCCCGCAACGGTCGGCTTCGAGGCGGAAAAGGACCCGCGTGACTGACGCAATTGCCGCGATTCGCGCCGCGCTGGAGCACTCCGGCGCGGCGTCCTCGGATTTCGACCTCAACCCGGATTTCGTGCTGCCCGAGGGTCGCAAGCTGCGCCCCGCCGGGGTTCTGGCGCCCATCTTCGAACGCGACGGGCGGTTGGAGCTGCTGCTGACCAAGCGCTCCTCCATGCTCAAGCACCATCCTGGACAGATCGCCTTTCCGGGCGGCAAGCAGGATCCGGTCGATCCGGACCCGGTGGCGGCCGCTCTGCGCGAGGCGGAGGAAGAGATCGGCCTCCCGCGAAACCTGGTCGAAATTCTTGGCACCATCGCCCCGCACGAGACGGTGACGGGGTTCGTGGTAACGCCCGTGATCGCCTTTGTCAGAGACACATTCGACATCATTCCCGAACCCGGCGAGGTCGAGGAGGTGTTCGCAGTGCCGCTGTCGCATGTGCTCGACGCTTCGAACTATGTTGTGCAGTCGCGGCAATGGCGCGGTCATGTCCGGTCCTATTTCGCGGTGCCCTACGGCCCCTATTACATCTGGGGCGCGACTGCGCGTATGCTCCGGGCATGGACCGACCTGATGACGCGCTGATCCCCGCCGGGACCGCCTGGCTCGACGACCGCGCGGCGCAACGGGTCTGCGCGGCGGTCGCGGCAGGCGATCACCGGGTCTTTTTCGTCGGCGGCTGTGTCCGCGACGCGATCCTGGGCCGGGGCGGTTCGGACGTTGACCTTGCCACAGATGCACGACCCGAGAGGGTCATCGAACTGGCCGAGGTGGCTGGACTGAAATGCGTGCCGACGGGCATCGATCACGGCACGGTCACGGTGGTCGCCGAGGGCCGGGGCTTCGAGGTCACGACCTTCCGGCGCGACGTGAAGACCGACGGACGGCGGGCGGTCGTGGCGTTTACGGATGACATTGCCGAGGACGCGCGGCGGCGCGATTTCACCATGAACGCGCTTTATGCCACGCCCACGGGGCGGGTCGTCGATCCGCTGGGCGGGCTGCCGGATCTCTTGGCGCGCCGCGTGCGGTTCATCGAGGATGCGGACGCGCGGATCCGCGAGGATTACCTGCGGACCCTGCGGTACTTTCGCTTCGTCGCCTGGTATGGCGATCCCCAGATCGGTTTCGATCCGGATGCGCTTGATGCGATCGCGCGCAATCTCTCCGGGTTAGAGACGCTTTCCGCCGAACGAATCGGAACGGAAGTGATGAAACTATTGTCGGCGCCGGATCCGGTGGCGGCGGTGGCGGGCATGCGCGCAACGGGTGGTCTGGCGGTGCTTCTGCCCGGAGCCGACGACCGGTTTCTCGGTCCGGTCGTGCACCTCGAGAGTGGCACGGGCGATGCCGATCCGGTTCTGCGGCTGGCGGCGCTGGGCGGCGAGGGTGTGGCGGACCGGCTTCGGCTCAGCCGGGCGGACGTCCGCACGCTGGAAGCGATGACCGAAAGTGCCGGCAGTGCGCAGGGGATCGCCGAGATCGCCTACCGGCACGGACCGCGGATCGCGACGGCCGCGGCGATCCTGCGCGCCGCGATGGCGGGCACCGAGATGCCGGCGGGCACGGCGCGGGCTGTCGAAACCGGGGCGCAGGCGGTCTTTCCGGTCAGGGCGGCGGACCTGATGCCGGCGCTCTCCGGTCCGGCGCTGGGCGAGACCCTGCGCCGGATCGAGCAACGCTGGATCGAGTCGGGTTTCACGCTGGGCAGGGACGATCTGCTGCCTGACGACTGAAAGGCTCGACATGCGGGGCCCGAGCGGGTAAGGGAAAGCCATTATGGCGGACAAGCGCGGAAATATCACTGAGTTCGTGATCGGCTGAAGCCGGTCTGACTGCTCTTTCGGACGGTGGTGCCCTGGGCGACGCCGGACCCTTCCGTGAATGACTACCCCTCCCCGAGGTTCCCGCCATGTTCCAGTACTTCGAACGACTCGTCGACCCGTATGTCGCATACGAGGAAACCGACCACCCGCCGCAAAAGCTCTGGCCTTTCATGCGCGACTACGCGCGGCCTTTCGGGCGGGTGTTTCTCGTCACGGGGCTGATGTCCGTCGTGGTCGCGGCCATCGAGGTCGGGCTGATCTCCTACATGGGTCGCGTGGTCGACCTGCTGGCGGGTTCGCCCGGGGATTTCTGGGCCGAACACGGCACCGAGATGATCCTCGCGGGACTGTTCATCCTGCTTGTGCGCCCGGTCATCCAAGCCTTCGACGTGGCGCTGCTGAACAACGCGGTGCTGCCGAACTTCGGCACGCTGATCCGCTGGCGTGCGCACCGGCAGGTGCTGCGGCAGTCGGTCGGCTGGTTCGAGAACGATTTCGCAGGCCGCATCGCCAACCGGATCATGCAGACGCCGCCGGCCGCCGGCGAAGTCGTGTTCCAGGCCTTCGACGCGATTTCGTTTTCGCTCGCCTATTTCATCGGCGCGGGCATCCTGCTGATGGCTGCCGATCCGCGGCTTCTGTTGCCGCTGGCGGGATGGTTCGTGCTTTACGCGCTGCTGATCCGCTGGACGGTCAAGCGCGTCGGCCCTGCCTCGCAGGAGGCATCGAACGCGCGGTCCGTGGTGACGGGTCGGGTGGTCGACGCCTACACCAACATCCACTCGGTCAAGATGTTCGCGCATCACGACCAGGAACTCGACTACGCGCGCGAAGCGATCGAGTATTCGCGGCGCACCTTCCAGACCGAGATGCGGATTTTCACGATCATGGACGTGGCGCTGACCGCGCTCAACGGCGTGCTGATCGTCGCAGTCGTGGGCTGGGCCATCGCGCTCTGGATGCAGGGGCAGGCCAGCGTCGGTATCGTTGCCGCCGCCACCGCGCTGACGCTGCGGCTGAATGCGATGACGGGCTGGATCATGTGGGCGCTGACCACCTTCTTCCGGCAGCTCGGCGTCGTCGCCGAGGGGATGGAGACCATTGCGCAGCCGATCGACCTGGTGGACGCGCCCGACGCGAAACCGCTCAAACTGACCCAAGGCGAGATCGTGGTAGACAACCTCAGCCACCACTACGGGCGCGGCGCGGGCGGGCTCGACCGGATTTCGCTGACCGTGAAAAGCGGCGAGAAGATCGGGCTCGTGGGCCGGTCGGGTGCGGGCAAGTCGACGCTGGTGAAGCTGCTGCTGCGGTTCTACGACGCCGAAACCGGCTCGATCCGCATCGACGGGCAGGACATTGCGGGCGTGACGCAGGACAGCCTGCGCCGGTCCATCGGGATGGTGCAGCAGGACAGTTCACTGCTGCACCGCTCGGTGCGCGACAACATCCTTTACGGGCGCACCGATGCGACCGAGGCCGAGATGATCGCGGCCTGCAAGCAGGCGCAGGCGCACGACTTCATCCTCGATCTGCGCGATCCGGAAGGGCGCACGGGCTATGATGCGCAGGTCGGCGAGCGCGGTGTGAAGCTGTCGGGCGGTCAGCGCCAGAGGGTGACCCTTGCGCGAGTGATCCTGAAGAACGCGCCGATCCTTCTGCTCGACGAGGCGACCAGCGCGCTCGACAGCGAGGTCGAGGCGGCGATCCAGGACACGCTTTATGGGATGATGGAAGGCAAGACGGTCATTGCCATCGCGCATCGGCTCTCTACCATTGCCCAGATGGATCGCATTCTCGTGCTCGACGCCGGACGGATTGTCGAGGACGGAAATCACGAGACCCTGCTGGCTCGGGGCGGTCTTTACGCTGAGTTCTGGGGCCGGCAATCGGGCGGTTTCCTGCAAACGGAAGATGATGCCGCTTGAAGATCGCTGACCTGATCGACCCATTCGCGCCCGCCGAGGGGCCGCCACCGCAGACGCTGGGCGCCTTCCTGCGCTGGTGCCTGTCGGGTGCCTGGCCGGCGCTGTGGCTCGCGGCCTTCCTGTCGGCTGCGGCGGGCGCGATGGAGGCAGGCACCGCCTGGATTCTTGGCAAGGTCATCGACGCGACGGCGGCGGGCGGGCCGGACGCGTTTTTCGACGGCGGCAACATCGCCCTGATCGTGGGAGCGGTGGCGTTCTTCCTTGTCGCCCGGCCGATCCTTTTCGGTCTGTCGGCGGGGTCGAACGCGATCATCGTGCAGCCCAACCTCAACCCGCTGGTGCTGTCGCGCCTGCACCGCTGGACGCTGGGTCAGACGGTCACCTTCTTCGACGACGACTTTGCCGGACGTATTGCGCAAAAGCAGATGCAGGCAGCGCGGGCGGTGACCGAGGTCACGTCGGAGTGCATCAACGTGGTGGCCTTCGCGCTGGCCTCGCTGCTTGGGTCGGTGCTGCTGCTGCTCGCGATTGACTGGCGTGTGGCGCTGGGCTTCGGCGTGTGGCTGGTGCTCTACTTCGCGCTGATTCGCTGGTACCTGCCGCGCATCCGCAAGCTGTCGGCGGCGCGGGCCGGCGCGCGCGCGATGGTCTCGGGGCAGGTCGTCGACACGATCACCAACATCAAGACGGTGAAATTGTTTGCCCATGCCGATCACGAGGACCGCGCAGCGCTGGGCGCGATGCAGACCTTCCGGGATCGCGCGGTCAGCTTCGGGCATCTCTCGGCCAGTTTCCGGTTGGCGCTGATGACGCTGGCGGGGCTTCTGCCGGTGGTGCTGCTGGGCGGGACGATCCTGATGTGGCAGGCCGGTGCGGCGACGCAGGGCGATATCGTGGCGGCCGGTGCGGTGGCGATCCGCATAGCGCAGATGACGGGTTGGGTCAGCTTCACGCTGATGGCGATCTATGCCAACGTGGGTGAGGTCGAGGACGGGATGCGGACCCTGACCCCGCGCAAGCGGCTCGACGATGCACCGGGGTCGACCGATCTGGTCGTGCCGCGTGGCGAGATCGCGTTGCGCGGCGTCGAATTCGCCTACGGGCGCGAGACCGGCGGTGTGCGCGACATCGACCTGACCGTGACACCGGGCGAAAAGCTCGGGATCGTCGGGGCGTCTGGCGTGGGCAAGTCGACGCTCGTGGCGCTGCTCTTGCGGCTCTACGACCCGGAAGAGGGCACGATTCTCATCGACGGCACGGACATTCGTGACGTCACGCAGGAAAGCCTGCGGCGCAACATCGGGATGGTCACGCAGGAGACCGCGATGTTCAATCGCTCGGCGCGGGACAACATCCTGTACGGACGCCCGGATGCGGACTTCGACGCGGTTGTGGCCGCCGCGCGCAAGGCCGAGGCGCATGAGTTCATCCTCGATCTCGAGGACCATCATGGGCGCAAGGGATACGACGCGCATCTGGGTGAGCGCGGGGTGAAGCTGTCGGGCGGGCAGCGGCAGAGGATCGCGCTGGCGCGGACGATCCTGAAGGATGCGCCGATTCTCGTGTTGGACGAAGCGACCAGTGCGCTCGACAGCGAGGTGGAGGCGGCGATCCAGTCGGCGCTCGACCGGGTGATGGAGGGCAAGACGGTGCTCGCCATCGCGCACCGGTTGTCGACGCTGACCGAGATGGACCGGATCGTGGTCATGGACGAGGGGCGCATCGTCGAGACCGGCACGCACGAGGCACTGCTGGCGCAGGGCGGGCTTTATGCGCGCTACTGGCACCGGCAGTCGGGTGGGTTCATCCGCACACAGGCGGCCGAATAGGGCTTTTGCGACCCGGTCGGCTGCTCTAAGCGAAAGCCATGGGCGAACATCTGATCCAGCGGCTGGGTATTCACGGCGACGGCGTGGCCGAGGGCCCGGTCTTTGTGCCGCTCACCTTGCCGGGTGAGGTGGTCAGCGGGACCGTCGAGGGCCAGAGGCTGGCCGAGGTGAAGATTGTCACGCCCTCCGAGGAGCGTGTTGCGGCCCCCTGCCGGCATTTCCGGTCCTGCGGCGGCTGCCAGTTGCAACATGCCTCCGACGGTTTCGTGGCCGACTGGAAGGTCGCGGTGGTGCGCGATGCGCTTGCCGCGCATGGGATCGAGACCGCGTTCCGGCCCATCGTGACCTCGCCGCCGGCCTCGCGGCGCCGGGCGACATTTGCCGCGCGGCGCACCAAGAAGGGCGCCATCGCCGGGTTCCACGCGCGCGGCTCGGACGCGGTGATCGAGATTCCGGGCTGCATCCTGCTGACGCCCGACGTGCTGGGCGGGCGCGACAATGCCCACGCGCTGGCCCTGCTGGGCGCCAGCCGGAAGGCGGCGCTGGCCGTCGCCGTCACCGCGTCGCGCGCAGGTCTCGATGTCGCGGTCACGGGCGGCAAGCCCGCCGATGTCACGCTCAGGCAGGAACTGGCGGCGCTTTGCGAGGCGCGCGGTCTGGCGCGTTTGACCTGGGACGGTGAAGTGATCGCGCTGCGTGCGCCGCCTGCGCAGGTGTTCGGACCGGCCGAGGTCGTGCCGCCGCCGGGCGCCTTCCTGCAGGCTACGCAGGACGGCGAGGCAGCGCTCGTGCATGCGGTCCGCGAGATCGTCGGAGATGCGCGCAGCATCACGGACCTGTTCGCGGGCTGCGGGACCTTCAGCCTGCCGCTGGCGGCCGGGGCGCGAGTCCATGCGGTCGAAGGCGATGCTGCGATGATCGCCGCGCTCGAACAGGGTTGGCGGCACGCGAAAGGGCTGCAGCGGGTGACCGGCGAGGCCCGCGATCTTTTCCGCCGTCCATTGCTGCCGGACGAGCTGCAAGGCGCGGATGCGGTCGTCATCGACCCGCCACGGGCCGGCGCCGAGGCCCAGATTGCCGAGCTTGCCCGCTCCGGCGTGGCGCGGATCGCGCATGTCTCGTGCAGCCCCGTGACCTTCGCGCGGGACGCCGCCACGCTGGTTCGCGCCGGATACGCGCTGGACTGGGTTCAGGTCGTCGACCAGTTCCGCTGGTCGCCGCATGTCGAGATGGTCGGTGCCTTCACCCGTTGACGGAGCTGCAACAAGCCGAGAATTTTCTGGAAGTTCACGGTAAATTCAGAAAGAAAAACTACGCGGATTATGCTATCGCGCTGAAAAAAGCAGACCGGGACAGGTAACAGGCTGATGCGTAGAAGAGACCTTTTGATGGGTGCGACCGCGATGGTCACGCTGGGAGCGTGCAGTGGCGACCCCAAGTTCAAGCGCTACTCGGGTCCGGAAGTGACCTATGTCGTCGTCAACAAGAACGAGCGACGGATGTACCTTCTGCACCACGACCAGGTGCTGAAATCCTACGACGTGAACCTCGGCTGGGCGCCGGTGGGCCACAAGATCCGCCAGGGCGACGGCAAGACGCCGGAAGGGCGCTACACGATCGACCGGCGCAACCCCAACAGCAAGTATCACCTGTCGGTGGGAATCAGCTATCCTAATGACAAGGACCGCGAGATCGCCGATGCGCTGGGCTATCGCACGGGCGGCGACATCTTCATCCACGGCCAGGAAAAACCGAACCGCAAGGACAAGAAGGACTGGACCTGGGGCTGCATCGCGGTGCGCAACCGCGAGATCGAAGACGTTTACGCGATGGTCCGCGACGGCACGCCGATCACAATCAACCCCTGAGGGTCACGTTTCCTAGAACTGAAAAGGGCCGCGGAATGCGGCCCTTTCTTATTTGGCGGTGTGAAGCGAGTCGGTTCGGTCGGCTTCTGGCCGACCGTGTTTCGATGACCGGAGATTTTCCGGTTACCCACCCAAGTCGATCATGCGGGCAAGTCGGGGCCGCTCGTCGGACAATTCGGCCATCCGCGACAACAGTATGTACCCTGATCCTTGGCGAATGGTTCAGGCCAGATTGTTCTTGTGCGCCTTTCCGCCCTTCATGATCACATCGAAATTGTCCGCGCTGGCCATGACCGTCAGGTCGGCAATCGGGTCTCCGTTCACGAGAAGAATGTCGGCGTAGGCTTCTGCTTCGATGATACCGACCCGACCAGCCTGGTAGGGATTGCGCGGGCCGGTCAGGTCCCAAAGCTGTCCGTTCAGTCCGGTCGCCTGCCGCAGAATCTCGGCGTTGCTGAACCATGGCGTCCTGAGCTGCAATTCCTCCAGCTGCGTTGCCTTCGTTTCCCGCGATCCGACGAAGTCCGTTCCGAGGGCAATCTTGGCTCCGGACTCGCGCGCCAGCCGCAGCATTGCGTCGAGACCATCAAATGCCATCTGCTGGCGCTCTGCCTGGGCGGGCGTGAATCCGGCCGGAATGTCCGCCGCGAAAAAGCCGACCTGGGTCGAAAGCCAGACCCCTTTTTCAACGGCCAACTCCATCGACTCAGGTGTCATCAGGTTGCAGTGCTCGATACATTCGTAACCTGCC
The DNA here is from genome assembly GCF_033436665.1 of Roseobacter sp. FCG-D35. NCBI lineage: Bacteria > Pseudomonadati > Pseudomonadota > Alphaproteobacteria > Rhodobacterales > Roseobacteraceae > Roseobacter > Roseobacter sp. FCG-D35. Next base: position 65,830 of record NZ_JAWQFO010000003.1, on the reverse strand, counting down.
TCGATCGCGGCGCGGACCGATGTGTCCATGTAGGCGTGCGAGGTGGCGTAGGTGTTCCAGCGTTTGGCCTCTTCCACTGCGGCTTCGAGCTCGGCCGGGGAATATTCGTTGATGTCCAAGGGGTCGTAGAGACCGGTCACGGCGCCACCCGAAAAGATCTTGATGAAGTGCGCACCCTGCCGAAACTGTTCGCGAGCCGCCGCCAGAACCTCGGGAACTCCGTCTGCAAAAAGCGTGATTCCAAGCCGCTCAGCTTCGGTGAACGGCGGCCCGCCAAAGGCGCGTGGCCGCACGGACCGCGGCCGAAGGTCGCCATGACCGGCGGTCATCGAGATCGCGGCGTTTGACGCTTGAATGCGCGGGCCGGGGTGGAGGCCTTCGTCTATGGCTCGCGCCAGACCGAGGACGCCGCCACCGGTATCGCGGACACTGGTAAAGCCACGCATCAGGGTGGCTTCACTTTCGCTCAAGGCCAATGCGGCGATGTAATCTGGGCGTGCCGTCAGGAAACCGGCCGGATCCTGGTTCCACTGCAGGTGGACGTGCATGTCGAGCAGCCCCGGCATCAGCGTGCGGCCGTCTCCTTCGATTCGCGGAACTTCCGGTGCAGCGTTCGCGACCGGTGAAATCTCCCGGATCAGTTCTCCCTCGACCAGTACGTTCGTCAGATCGGTCAGTTGATCGGACATCCCGTCGAAAACCCGAACGTTTGTGAACAGCGTCGCATCCGGTGCTTGCGCCCGGACGCGCGCGGGGACGAGGGCCAGAGCACTGGTCGATGCCAGACCGGACAAAAACGTGCGTTTGGTGAGCATGACATATCCCTATAGTTGATCGCTTGGTTGAAGACTAAGTCACGCTCCCGTTGAAAACCAATCGGTAAATCGGATGAATTGGGTGACGTGAGGAAAGTGTCTTTGGGCGCTGAGCTGCAGAATGTCGTGCGTTGCAGGAAAGGCCCGAACGGGCGCGTTGCGGACTTTGGCGCGTCCGAGAGTTGACCCCGCTTACCGGACAAAGCTGACGTCGACAGGTTCCAGCCCCGGTGGTACGTGCGGCCCATGCGCAGAACACTGGTCGACACTTTTGCAACCATTGCGTTCTTCACGACTGTTGCAGCCGTGACCGAATTGTTCGTGGCCGGCATGGCGCCTGCCGAGGTTCTCAAGACGCGCGCGACCATGATCCCGCTCATGGTCCTGACAGGGCGACCCTACGGGCTTTGGCGGGATTGGTTTTTCCGGACGACGAAGCCCACCGTGTCTTGGAGCAAGACGCTGATCGACGGCAGCGCCTTTTTGTCGTTCCAGTTGCCGGTCTATGGCCTGGTTCTGTTCATCGTCGGGGCTGACGGGGGCGAGATACTCGTGCTGCTGGCGTCGACTGCGATCCTGATGTTCGTGGTCAGCCGCCCGTTCGGGATCTTCCTCGAGTTCACCCGAAGGCTGTTCGGGGTCGACTGAACAACGTCCGACGGCTTTGACTTAGAGGCGTACGGTACTGGCACGGCCAACTTCACGTCGACATGCAAAAGGGCCGCGCGATGCGGCCCTTCTTTTTTGCTCGATCCGAACCGGCGTCAGCCGCCCAGGATCATCGTCCACCAGATCTTGCCGCTCGATTCCTGGTGCCAGTTGAAGCCCAGCGACGTCGCGGCGGGCGACATGATGATGCGGCGCGTGTCGGGTTGTTCCATCCAGGCGGCAAGGGTCTCGAGTTCGGTCTCGTAGGTCTCCGAGATGTTCTCGCCGACGAGTGTGCCGGAATAGCCCGAGCGGCGAACGCGGTCGATCGGCGAGGAGCCGTCGGAGCCGAAGTGCCAGGGGCGGTTCTGGATCGACATGTCGCGCGAATGGGTGGCGGCGGCGGCATTGAGCTGCGAGTTCAGCGAGACCGGCTGCAGGCTCGACGCGGCGCGCAGCGAGTTCACGGCGTCGAGCATCCGGACCTGGATCTCGTCGGACTGGAAGCGGCTGATCCGGTAGACCTTGGGAAGCGGCTTTCCGTCGGGCCCGATGGCGGAGCCCTGGCCGACCGGCTCGCAGGCAGCGAGCGTGAGCACGAGCACGGACAATATCGACAGCAATCGGATCATGGCAGACTCCCAGAAAAACCCCCATCGGGCTTATCGCGGGATGCTGCCCAGTTCAAACGCACTTTTCCGATAGTTCGCGCCACGGTAGCTGATTGATTTGCGACTGAGGCATTACCGCCATAATATCGGTGCAGAAGTGCCCAGACGCATATGGAGGAGACCAGACGTGTCCGATTCGCGATTCGCCGCCCCGACCCGCCGCGGGTTCATAGCCGGTACCGCTTCGTTGCTCGCCGCCCCGGCCTACGCCCAGCGCCTCGTCGGCGAGCAGAACGTGCTCGAGTCCGAGCGCGAAGCCAATCCCAACGTGCGGCGCAACATCTCGAGTTTCAGCGCGCAGGACTGGCGGCCCTATTTCTCGTCGCTGCGCAACGGGGCGATCCTTGTCGATATCGACAGCCGCGCGCTGCACTACTGGGGACCGGACCAGGTCACGTACCGGCTTTACCCGTCGAGCATCCCGATCAGCGAAGAACTGACCCGACGCGGCCGCACGTCGGTGATCCAGAAGGTAGTCGGCCCGGACTGGCGCCCGACGCCCAATATGCTCAAGCGCAATCCCGAGTGGCCGCGGTACATCCCGCCCGGACCGGATAACCCACTTGGCACCCACGCGCTTTACCTCAGCTGGACCTACTACCGGATCCATGGCACCCACGACAATCGCAAGATCGGACGCAAGTCGTCGAACGGGTGCATCGGGCTTTACAATGCCCACATCCAGGACCTCTTTGCGCTGGCCCAGGTCGGCACGCAGGTCCGGGTGATCTGACGGAAGAAAATCGCTGTCCGGAAGGCGGCCCGCCGTGGCCGCCTTTCGCGTTTCAGACCCAGCCTTCCATGTTGTCGTCGATGACGTTCGAAAGGGCGGTGACATGCGCCGCGTCGTCGTTGAGGCAGGGAATATAGGTGAAGGTCTCGCCGCCCGCTTCCTCGAAACTTTCGCGGATCTCCTCGTTGATCTCCTCGAGCGTTTCGATGCAGTCGGCCGAGAAGGCCGGGGCGCAGACGGCGATGGACTTTTTGCCCGCCTTCGCCAGCCGCGCAACCTCTTCGACGGTGTATGGCTTGAGCCATTCCTCGGGTCCGAAGCGCGACTGGAAGGTGGTGGTGATCTCGGTATCGGCCCAGCCGAGACGTTCCTTCAGCAGCCGCGTCGTCTTCTGGCACTGGCAGTGGTAGGGATCGCCCTCCATCAGGTAGCGCACCGGCACGCCGTGGTAGGAACAGACAAGGATGTCAGGCTTTCGCTCCATCCCCGCGTAGGCGCGCTCGATTGATTGCGCCAGTGCCTCGATATAGTCGGGCCGGTCGAAATAGGGCTCGACGGTGCGGGTCACCGGCTGCCACTTCTCGGCCATGAGCGCGCGGAAGAAGGCGTCGTTGGCCGTGGCCGAGGTCGCCCCGGCGTAATGCGGGTAAAGCGGGAAGAACAGGATCTTGCGGCAGCCCGCCGCGATCATCTCGCGGACCTTCGATTTCGTCGACGGGTTGCCGTAACGCATGCAGAAATCGACCATCACGTCATCGCCGTGCCGCTTGCGCATCTCGGCGGCGACCGCCGAGGTCTGCGACTTGGTGATCGTCATCAGCGGGCTTTCCCCGGCCTCGTGGTTCCAGATCGACTTGTAGGCCGCGCCGCTGGTGAACGGGCGTTTGGACAGGATCACGAGTTGCAGCAGGGGCTGCCATTTCCACGGGCTGTAGTCGATGACGCGCCGGTCCGAGAGAAACTCGTTGAGATAGCGCCGCATCGACCAGTAGTCGTAATTGTCCGGCGTGCCGAGGTTGGCGAGCAGGATGCCGACCTTCGGCTTCGGCACGGCGGGGTGATCCGCCGGGGCGTGGCGTGGCCGGGTTGCTGCATCGCCGCCGTCAAGCATGTCTGATCCTTCGTTCTTCCGCGAGACTTCGCAGAGATAGACAGTTTCGCGCCCCGGTCAATCGCGCAGGGGTGTCTCGGAGGTGTCGAGCGCCTCGGCAAGCCGCGTGCGGGCCGAGCCGGGGCGCAGCGGCTGCGGCTGGTCGGCGTGGGGCGCCCAGCCGGTCAGCACGACGATCTCGAAGGTGGCGCTTACCCGACCATCAGGCGTTGCGAAGTGCTCGGCGTAAAGCGCGTCGACCGCCTCGAAAAGGGCGCGGCGCGGCGCGCGGCGCAGCCGCGATTGCAGCGCGTTGGCTTCGCCCATGTCGCGCAGATCGTGCATGAGGTGGCGCGCGTCGCGGTACGCGACGTGCAACGGCACGCTGTCGGCGACCGGCAGCGCCAGGCCAGCTCGCTGCAAGAGCGCACCGAGGTCGCGGATCTCGCCCATCGGAGCCACGCGCGGCGAAAGGCCTCCGGTCATGGCGATCTCGGCCTCGCCGAGACAGCGCCGCAGCTCCTGCAGTGTCGTGCCGCCGAGCGCCGCGGCAAGCAGCAGCCCGTCGGGTTTCAGGGCGCGCCGGCACTGGATCAATTGGCCCACGGGATCGTTCGACCAGTGCAGGGCAAGCGCATGAACGACCAGGTCATGCGCCTGCGGTTCGAGATCGAGCGCCTCGGCCTCTGCGACGATCTTCGCTCCGGGCAGGCGGGAGGCCCAGACATCGGGAAAGGGCGTGACGACGGCGGGCGCGCTAAACGCCCTGTTAACCATGCCCAGGCGATCCTCGATCTCGTCGGCCGCTGTGTCCTGAAGGAACAGCGCGCCGGGCCGGGCCCGGGCGCGGTGCTGGGCAAGCGCCCGGGTGTCGGTCAGTTGGTTGGGCGTCGGCATGAGCGGAGAATAGGGTGCCACACCGGGCAATTCAAACGGCTGTCTCGCTGGTCTACCCGCCGCGCTGCATCGCCTGCGGCGAAACGGTGGACAGCGATTTCGGCCTGTGTGGTCCCTGCTGGCGGGACACGCCGTTCATCGGCGGGGCGATCTGCGACCGCTGCGGCACGCCGCTACCCGGGGCCGCGGAGGAGGCCGGGCTTAGCTGCGACGATTGCCTGAGGACCGAACGGCCCTGGCGACAAGGCCGCGCGGCGCTGCTTTACAAGGACACGGCGCGCCGGCTTGTGCTGGCACTGAAACACGGCGACCGTCAGGAGATCGCGAAGCCCGCCGCCTTGTGGATGGCAAACGCCCTGCACGGTCTGCCCTTGGAAAACGTGCTTATCGCGCCCGTCCCGCTGCACTGGCTGCGGCTGCTGCGCCGGCGCTACAACCAGTCCGCCCTGCTGGCCCGGGCGCTTGCGACGCAGCTTGGCCGCCCGGTCTGCCCGGACCTGCTGGTGCGGCGGCACCGGACGCCAAGCCTTGATGGCAAGAGTCGCGCGTTGCGCTTCGAATCGGTCCGCGGCGCAATCGCGGTGCATCCGCGGCGCCGGCACAGGCTGGCCGAACGGCCGATCCTGCTGGTCGACGACGTGATGACCTCGGGGGCAACGCTGGCCTCGGCCGCCGACGCCTGCATTGCAGCAGGCTCGGGTCCGGTCTGCGTCGTGACACTGGCACGCGTTGCCAAAGACACCTAAATCCCTGACAACAGTATCTGTCACAAGGGACCACCCCGATGAAACCGGTCGAAATCTACACCTCTCCGCTTTGCGGTTTCTGCCATGCGGCCAAACGCCTGCTGTCCGAGAAGGGCGTCAGCTTTTCCGAGGTCGACGTTCTGGAGCACCCCGACCGCCGGGCCGAGATGATGCAGCGCGCCAACGGCGGGCGTACGGTGCCGCAGATCTTCGTCGGCGACACCCATGTCGGCGGCTGCGACGATCTTTATGCGCTGGAACGGGCCGGAAAGCTCGACGCGCTGCTCGCGGCCTGATGCGCTGCGCGATCCTTCAGCTCAACGCATCGGACGATCCGAAGGCGAACCTCGAGACCACGCTGGAGATGGTGAAGGACGCGGCGGGCCAGGGCGCGGAATTTGTGCTGACCCCCGAGGTTACGAATTGCGTCTCGATGAGCCGCAAGCATCAGCAGGCGGTTCTGGCGCACGAGGACGAGGACGCGACGCTTGCAGGTCTGCGCGGTGCGGCGCGTGCGCACGGGATCTGGCTGCTGATCGGCTCGCTCGGGCTCAAGACCTCGGACCCGGACGGGCGCTTTGCCAACCGCTCGATCCTGGTCGGCCCCGACGGCGGGATCGCGGCGCGCTACGACAAGATCCACATGTTCGACGTGCAGGTCACGCCGGAGGAAACGTTCCGCGAATCCGACGGCTACCGGCCCGGAACGCGAGCGGTGCTGGCCGAGACGCCGTTCGCGCGGATCGGCATGACGGTGTGCTATGACATGCGGTTTCCGCTGCTCTACTCGGCGCTCGCAAACGCCGGGGCCGAGGTGTTCACGGTGCCGGCGGCGTTCTCAACGGTGACCGGCGCGGCGCATTGGCACAGCCTGCTGCGCACGCGGGCGATCGAGGCCGGCTGTTTCGTGATCGCGCCTGCTCAGACTGGCGAACATGCCAGCGCGGCGCACAAGACACGCAAGACCTACGGGCATTCGCTGGTGGTCTCACCCTGGGGCGAGGTGCTTCTGGACGCGGGCGAAGAACCCGGCGTCTACATGTTCGATCTCGACATGGGACAGGTCGCCGAGGCGCGACGCCGGGTGCCGAGCCTCGCCAATGCACGAACCTTCGACGGGCCGGAATGAGCGAGGACCGCAACACCCTGGCGATTGCCCTTTTCAGCGAGGTGCTGGCGGCCGACCAGATGGTCCGCAACAGGCTGGGACGGGTTCTGCCGAAGGGCATGGAAATCTCGCATTTTTCGGTGCTGAACAATCTCGCCTGGCACGATGGCGAGCGCACGCCGGCGCAGCTGGCCGAAACCTTCCACGTCACCCGCGGCGCGATGAGCAACACGCTGAGCAAGCTGGAATGGGCGGGATACGTGCATGTCCGTCCCGACTGGGACGACGCGCGGCGCAAATTGGTGTCGATCAGCCCCGCCGGCCGCCGCGCGCGCGACGAGGCGCTGGGCTCGATTACCCCGATGATCAACCAGGCGGTCGAGGAGATGGGCGAGGACCGCGTGCGTGCGGCATTGCCGATCCTGCGCGAGATGCGCCGCCAGATGGGACCGCAGGACTAGGCCGGGCGCAGGCTCGCCGTCACGTAGTTGACGCTGAGGTCGCGGTCCGACAGACGCCAGGACCATGTGATCGGGTTGAACACGAATCCCTTGCGGTCGACCGGCTCCAGCCCCGCCTCTTCGAGAAGGGTGAAAAGCTCGTCCGGCGTGATGAACTTCGACCAATCATGCGTGCCCTTGGGCAGCCAGCGCATCACGTGCTCGGCCCCGACGATTGCCATCATGAAGGACTTCGGATTCCGGTTCAGGGTCGAACAGATATGCAGCCCGCCGGGTTTCAGAAGGTCGTGCACGGCGCGCAGGTAGTCGATGGGCGAGGCCACATGTTCGACCACTTCCATGTTGAGCACGACGTCGAAGGATTCGCCGCTGGCGGCGAGATCCTCGGCGGTCGTATGGCGGTAGTCGATGTCGAGACCCGACTGCTCGGCATGCACCCGCGCCACCGGGATGTTGCGTTCGGCGGCATCGGCACCGACCACGTCGGCACCCAGGCGCGCCATCGGTTCGGACAAGAGGCCGCCGCCGCAGCCGATGTCGAGGATGCGCAGGCCGGCGAAGGGCAGCTTGCCGCCAAGGTCGCGGTCGAACTCGCCGGCGATCTGCGCGGTGATGTAGTCCAGCCGGCAGGGATTGAGCATGTGAAGCGGCTTGAACTTCCCGTTCGGATCCCACCATTCTGCGGCCATCGCCTCGAACTTGGCGATCTCGCCGGGGTCGACAGTCGTTTGCGGCGTCGGCATCGCGGTCTCCCATGTACTCTTCTGCCCGTCGGGCTGTATATAGGTCACTAATGGACAAATACCCGGACCAAAAGCGCGCGGTGCAGTACCTCTACCCGCCGATCGACCCCTTCGATCAGCGGATGCTCGAGGTGGGCGACGGGCACACTGTCTACGTCGAACAGTGCGGCAATCCGAAGGGGCTGCCGGTGGTCGTGTTGCATGGGGGTCCGGGCGGCGGGTGCAGCCCGGCGATGCGGCGCTATTTCGATCCCGAGGTCTACCGCGTGGTGCTGTTCGATCAGCGCGGCTGCGGTCGGTCGCGGCCGCATGCCTCGATACGCAACAACACCACTTGGCATCTGGTGCGCGACATCGAGTTGATTCGCGACACGCTGGGCATCAAGGACTGGATCGTCTTCGGCGGCAGCTGGGGCGCGACCCTCGCATTGATCTATGCGCAGGCCCATCCCGGTCACGTGCTGCACCTCGTGCTGCGCGGTGTGTTTCTTATGACCCAGCGCGAGCTTGACTGGTTCTATGGCGGCGGCGCGGGCCGGTTTTGGCCCGAGGTCTGGGAACGGTTCGCAACGATGGTGCCCGAGGACGAGCGCGACGACCTGATCGCGGCCTATCACAAGCGCCTGTTCTGCGGCGACCTTCCGACCGAGACGCGGTTCGCCCGTGCCTGGTCGGCATGGGAGAACGCGCTTGCCTCGATTCACTCGACCGGCTCGGCCAGCGACAGCCCCGGTGATTATGCGCGCGCCTTCGCGCGGCTCGAGAACCACTATTTCTCCAACGCGGGCTTTCTCGATTTCGACGGGCAGATCCTGGCCGAGATGGACAAGATCGAGAACATCCCCGGGGTGGTCGTCCAGGGGCGCTATGACATGATCTGCCCGCCCGAGGGTGCCTATGCACTGACCCAGCGCTGGGATGCCTGCGAACTCAAGATGGTGCGCAGCGCCGGGCACGCGCTGTCCGAACCGGGCATCAGCTCGGAATTGGTGCGGGTCATGGACGGGCTCGCCGAGCAATGAACCGGGTGTCGCGCATCGACCGCCGGGCGCTCTTCACAACCGGTGCCGCCGCCGCCGTGCTGGCTGCTGCCGGGATCAGCGCCGAGGCCGAGCCGCGGCGCGGCGGTCGCCTGCGCATGGCGCTGTCGGGCGCCGGGCGGAGCGACAGCTTCGACACGCGCCGGTCTCAGGGTCTCTTCATGCAGGTGGCCGGCGCCGGAACCGTCTTCGACACGCTGACCGAGGTCGCTGCCGACGGCACCCTGCGCGGCGAACTGGCGACGGGCTGGGAGGGCAGCGCCGACGCGCGCAGCTGGACTTTGACGCTGCGCGAGGGTGTGCGCTTTCACGACGGCGCGGCGTTTACGGCGCACGACGTGCGCGCCTCTTTCGACCTGCACCGGGACTCGGGCCTCGATGCCGTGCGGCGGATCGAGATCCTGAGCGATCACCGTATTCGGGTCGATTTCGACCGGCCCAGTCCGCAGTTTCCCTTCCTGCTGTCGGATGCACGCTTTGTCATCTACCCGCACCGGCGTCTTGAGGACGCGATGGCGTGGGGTATCGGCACGGGGCTCTACAAGGTGCGGCGGTGTCAGCCCGGGCGCGACCTGATCGCCGAACGTGTCGCCGAGCATTACAAGGACGGCCACGCGGGCTGGTTCGACGAGGTCGAACTGGTCTCGATCCCGAAGGCCGAGGTGCGCGCCGAAGCGCTGCGGGGGCGCTACGTCGACGTGGCCGACCTGGCGGATGCCCAAGGTCTCGACCGCGCGTCGGACTTCGCGCTTCTGCCGGATGCGCAGACCATGACCCAGGCCGCGCAGCCGGGCGTGCGGTTCCCACGGCTGATGGGCCGCGCGCTGCCGCTCGACAACCTGCGCGCGGCCGAACGCTGGTGGATGGCCTGAGCCCGCGACAGGGCTTGCAGACTCGGACGCGCCCGACTATATGCAAGCCAACAGCGGCGCTTCCGGGTCCAAACCGAAAGCTCCACCGGAAAGATTGACGGGCCGCGCGCCCGTTTTTTTGTGCCTTGAGACAGGTGCGTCAGACCGGACAGGGACATGAGCAACGACCTAATCGCCAAAGCCGCAATGGATCGCCGACTGGCCGAGATCGTCACGCCCGTGATCGAGGATCTCGGCTTTGAACTCGTGCGCATCCGGCTGATGTCGGGCAAGACCACGACGCTGCAGATCATGGCCGACAAACCGGAGGGCGGGATCGAGGTCGACGACTGCGCCATGATCAGCCAAGCGGTGAGCGCGGTGCTCGATGTCGAGGATCCGATCCTCGATGAGTACACGCTCGAAGTCTCGAGCCCCGGCATCGACCGCCCGCTGACGCGGCTGAAGGACTTCGAGGCCTTCGAGGGCTACGAGGCCAAGCTCGAAACCGCCGAGACGATCGACGGGCGGCGGCGCTTCAAGGGTGAGTTGGCCGGCGTCGAGGGCGACGAGGTGCTGATCAACGTGACCGAGGGCACGATCGGGCTGCGCTTCGAGTGGCTCAGCGAGGCCAAGCTCGTTCTGACCGACGAGCTGATCAAGGAAATGCTGCGCCAGCGCAAGGCCTCGGGCGCGCTGGACGAGACCAAATTCGACGAGATCCAGACCGACGAGTCTGCTGTAGAGGAAAACGACTGATGGCAATCACATCCGCAAACCAGCTGGAGCTTCTGCAGACCGCAGAAGCCGTCGCGCGCGAGAAGATGATCGACCCGGGCCTCGTGGTCGAGGCGATGGAAGAGTCGCTCGCCCGCGCCGCGAAGTCGCGCTACGGGGCGGAGATGGACATCCGCGTGTCGATCGACCGCAAGACCGGCCGCGCGACCTTTACCCGCGTGCGCACCGTGGTCGAGGATGAGGAACTCGAGAACTACCAGGCGGAATTCACCGTCGAGCAGGCCAAGCAGTACATGGAGGACCCCAAAGTCGGGGACACCTTCGTCGAAGAGGTTCCGCCGGTCGAAATGGGCCGGATCGCGGCGCAGTCGGCCAAGCAGGTGATCCTGCAGAAGGTGCGCGAGGCCGAGCGCGACCGCCAGTACGAGGAATTCAAGGACCGCGCGGGCACGATCATCAACGGCATGGTCAAGCGCGAGGAATACGGCAACGTCATCGTCGACGTGGGGGCCGGCGAGGCGATCCTGCGCCGCAACGAGAAGATCGGCCGCGAAAGCTATCGCCCGAACGACCGCATCCGGGTCTACATCAAGGACGTGCGCCGCGAGCAGCGCGGCCCGCAGATCTTCCTCAGCCGCACCGCGCCCGAGTTCATGGCCGAGCTCTTCAAGATGGAAGTGCCGGAAATCTACGACGGCATCATCGAGATCAAGGCCGTGGCCCGCGATCCCGGCAGCCGCGCGAAGATCGCGGTGATCTCCTATGACAACTCGATCGACCCGGTCGGCGCCTGCGTCGGCATGCGCGGCAGCCGCGTTCAGGCGGTGGTGAACGAGCTTCAGGGCGAAAAGATCGACATCATCCCGTGGAACGAGGACCAGCCGACGTTCCTGGTGAACGCGCTGCAGCCCGCCGAGGTCAGCAAGGTGGTTCTCGACGAGGAGGCCGGCAAGATCGAGGTGGTGGTGCCCGAAGAGCAGCTGAGCCTCGCCATCGGGCGTCGTGGTCAGAACGTGCGGCTTGCCAGCCAGCTGACCGGTCTCGACATCGACATCATGACCGAGGAACAGGAAAGCGCCCGCCGCCAGGCCGAGTTCGAGGCCCGTACCAAGCTCTTCATGGAGCAGCTCGACCTCGACGAGTTCTTCGCGCAGCTTCTGGTGTCGGAAGGCTTCACCAACCTCGAAGAGGTGGCCTATGTCGAACTCGACGAGCTTCTGGTCATCGACGGCGTCGACGAGGAAACCGCGAACGAGCTTCAGGCGCGGGCGCGTGACGTGCTCGAGGCGATCAACAAGGCCGCGCTCGACAATGCCCGCGAGATGGGTGTCGAGGATAGCCTGGTTGAATTCGAGGGCCTGACACCCCAGATGATCGAAGCGCTTGCCAAGGATGGCGTGAAGACGCTGGAAGACTTCGCGACCTGCGCCGACTGGGAACTGGCCGGCGGCTGGACCACGGTCGACGGTGAGCGTGTCAAGGACGATGGTGTTCTCGAACCTTTCGATGTCTCGCTGGAAGAGGCGCAGGATCTCATCATGACCGCGCGGATCATGCTGGGCTGGGTCGACCCCGCCGACCTCGAAGCCGAGGAAGAGGCCGAGGACGGCGAAGCGACCGAGGAGGCCGAGGCCTGATCGCGGGTCTCGGGAGTTCCGAATGGGCCGGGGCGGCGCAACCAAGGACCGCGGCGACGGTCCGGACCGCAAGTGCATCGCGACCGGTGCGGTTCAGCCCAAGGACGGGCTGATCCGCTTTGTTGCGGGACCCGAAGGCGAAGTCGTGCCGGACATTCTCGGCCGGCTTCCGGGGCGCGGACTCTACGTGTCGGCGGATCGCGAAGCGATCGCGACGGCGGTAAAGAAGGGGCTGTTCTCGCGCTCTGCGAAACGGGCCCTGAAGGCGGATGAAACGCTGCCGGACGAGGTTGAACGCCAGTTGGCGCGGCGCGTGGTCGAGCTGATCTCGCTGCAGCGCAAGGCGGGCAAGGCGGTGGCCGGATACGAGAAGGTCAAGAGCTGGCTGCAGATGGAAGAGGCGCAGGTTCTCATCCAGGCCAGCGACGGATCGGGACGCGGAAAATCGAAGCTGAGCACGCCGCATTTCGGCACGTTCATCGGCTGGCTGACCGCGGATGAATTGGGTTTGGCATTCGGTCGCCAAACTGTGATACATGGGGCGCTCGCCTCTGGTGGACTCACGCAACGTGTTGTAGAGGAAGCCCGAAGACTGAGAGGCGTGCGCGGAAACGAGGGTGGCAAGGGCCATCCGGAAGGATAGACGAGCTTTATGAGCGATACTGACGGCAAGAAACCATTGGGTCTGCGCACAGGCGCGCGTCCGGGCAACGTGAAGCAGAGCTTCAGCCACGGGCGGACCAAGAACGTCGTTGTTGAAACCAAGCGCAAGCGCGTCGTGGTGCCCAAGCCGGGTGCTGCGAGCAAGCCTGGTGCAGGGTCGTCATCCGCTCCGATGGGCAATCCCGCAAAGCGGCCCGCAGGTATCTCGGATGCCGAGATGGAGCGTCGTCTGAAGGCGGTTCAGGCCGCCAAGGCACGCGAGAGCGAGGAGGCTGCCGAGCGCGAGGCCGAGGAGCGCGCGCGCGCCGAAGAGCGTGAGCGTCGCCGGGCCGAACAGGAAGCCAAGGAGCGCGAAGAGCGCGAGCGCGAGGAAAGCCTGCGCGCCAAGGCGGAAGAGGACGAGCGCCGCAAGCGCGAGGCCGAGGAGGCCGCGAAGGCCGCCGCCGCGGCACCGGTCGTCGAGGAACCGGCCGCCGCACGCCAGGGTGGCCCCAAGCAGGGCGACGCCGGGCGCGGCAAGAGCCAGGCTCCGGACCGCGACCGCGACCAGCAGAACAAGCGCGGCAAGGGTAGCGGCGACGCCAACCGTCGCTCGGGCAAGCTGACCGTCAACCAGGCTCTGGCCGGTGGCGAAGGCGGCCGCCAGCGGTCGATGGCCGCGATGAAGCGCAAGCAGGAGCGCGCACGCCAGAAGGCGATGGGCGGCCCGGTCGAGCGCGAGAAGGTCGTGCGCGAGGTGCAGCTTCCCGAGGCGATCATGGTCTCGGAACTGGCCAACCGCATGGCCGAGCGCGTCGGTGAAGTCGTCAAGGCGCTGATGCAGAACGGCATGATGGTCACCCAGAACCAGAGCATCGACGCCGATACGGCCGAACTCATCATCGAGGAATTCGGCCACAAGGTCGTTCGCGTATCGGACTCGGACGTCGAGGACGTCATCAAGGAAGTCGAGGACGCGCCGGAAGACCTGCAGGACCGTCCGCCGGTCATCACGATCATGGGTCACGTCGACCACGGCAAGACGTCGCTTCTGGACGCGATCCGCAACGCCAAGGTCGTCGCGGGCGAGGCTGGCGGTATCACCCAGCACATCGGCGCCTACCAGGTGAAGACCGATGGCGGGCAGGTGCTGACCTTCCTCGACACGCCGGGCCACGCCGCGTTCACCTCCATGCGCTCGCGCGGGGCGCAGGTGACGGATATCGTCGTGCTGGTGGTGGCCGCGGATGACGCGGTGATGCCGCAGACCATCGAGGCCATTAACCACGCCAAGGCGGCCGGTGTCCCGATGATCGTGGCGATCAACAAGGTCGACAAGCCGGCGGCGAACCCCGACAAGGTGCGCACCGACCTGCTGCAGCAGGAAGTGATCGTCGAGAAGATGTCCGGCGACGTGCAGGACGTGGAAGTCTCGGCCGCGACCGGCCAGGGGCTGGATGAACTGCTCGAGGCAATCGCGCTTCAGGCCGAGATCCTCGAACTGAAGGCCAACCCGGACCGGGCGGCCCAGGGCGCGGTGATCGAGGCACAACTCGACGTGGGTCGCGGCCCCGTTGCGACCGTCCTGGTCCAGAATGGTACCCTGCGTCAGGGCGATATCTTCGTCGTGGGCGAGCAGTACGGCAAGGTTCGTGCGCTCATCAACGACAAGGGCGATCGCGTCAAGGAAGCGGGACCGTCGGTTCCTGTCGAGGTACTCGGCCTCAACGGCACGCCCGAGGCCGGTGACGTTCTGAACGTGACCGAGACCGAGGCGCAGGCCCGCGAGATCGCGGCCTACCGCGAGCAGCAGGCCAAGGACAAGCGCGCCGCTGCCGGTGCCGCGACGACGCTCGAACAGCTGATGGCGAATGCCAAGGCGGACGAGAACGTCAGCGAACTGCCGATCGTGGTGAAAGCCGACGTGCAGGGCTCTGCCGAGGCCATCGTTCAGGCGATGGAGAAGATCGGCAACGACGAAGTCCGCGTGCGCGTGCTGCACTACGGTGTCGGCGCGATCACCGAAACCGATGTCGGCCTCGCCGAGGCCTCGAACGCGCCGATCATGGGCTTCAACGTTCGTGCCAATGCGTCCGCGCGCAACACCGCGAACCAGAAGGGTGTCGAGATCCGTTACTACTCGGTGATCTACGACCTCGTGGACGACGTGAAGGCGGCCGCCTCCGGCCTGCTCAGCGCCGAGATCCGCGAGAACTTCATCGGTTATGCGACGATCAAGGAAGTCTTCAAGGTCACGGGTGTCGGCAAGGTCGCCGGTTGCCTCGTTACCGAAGGCGTGGCGCGACGCTCTGCAGGTGTGCGCCTGCTGCGCGACGACGTGGTGATCCATGAAGGCACGCTGAAGACGCTCAAGCGCTTCAAGGACGAAGTTCCCGAGGTCCAGTCGGGCCAGGAATGCGGCATGGCTTTCGAGAACTACGACGACATCCGCGACGGCGACGTCATCGAGATCTTCGAGCGCGAGGAGGTCACGCGGACGCTCGCGTGACACTTCTACCGTTGCAATGAAATTGAAAAAGGGGACAGACGGATCTGTCCCCTTCTTGCTGTCTTGCCTCGCGGTCGACCAGATGTCAGGCGGCTTTTTGGACCGGACTTCCCGCGTAGACGGTGTTGTCCACCCTGACCGCGATGCGCCCGTCCGGCAAACTCCGGACAAAGACACCTTGGATCGACACGGCACTACCGACGGTAATGGTGCGAAGCACGTCGTTTCCTCCCCAGGATCATGACATGGCCTCTGCATAGTCAAACTTCGTCAATATGTCATAAACAAATTCACGAATTCGCGAGGATTGGTCACGGATCGGCAATATTTCGCGGATTTTCCGGTCTGTGAACTAGAGCCAATCCCGCAGGACGGGAATGAGCGGCAGATCGGCGGGCGGCATCGGATAATCGCGCAGGTTCTGCGGGCGCACCCATTTCAGCGCCTGACCTTCACGCGACATAGGGGCTCCTTCCCACTTTCGGCAGGCGAAGAGCGGCATCAGAAGGTGGAAATCGCCATAGGCGTGGCTGGCGAAGGTCAGCGGCGCGAGGCAGGACGCCCAGGTGCTGATGCCCAGTTCCTCTTCGAGCTCGCGGATCAGCGCTGCTTCCGGGGTTTCACCGGCCTCGACCTTGCCGCCGGGAAACTCCCAGAGCCCCGCCATCGACTTGCCTTCCGGACGCTGCGCCAGAAGCACGCGCCCGTCGATGTCGATGAGCGCCACGGCGGACACCAAAACGATCTTCATGCGCGCGCCGTCACGACCTGTAATCGGCGTTGATGTCGATGTAGCCGTGGGTCAGGTCGCAGGTCCAGACCGTCGCCGCGCCGTCGCCGATGCCGAGATCGACCGCGATACGTATGTCCTGGCCCTTCATGTGTGCCGCGGCATCGGCTTCGACGTATTGCGGGCTGACCCAGCCCGCCTCGGCCACCACGACGTCGCCGAAGCGGATCGCCAGCTTGTCGCGATCCGCCGGCGCGCCGGATTTGCCGACGGCCATAACCACCCGGCCCCAGTTGGGATCCTCGCCGGCGATGGCGGTCTTGACCAGCGGCGAGTTGGCGATGGACATCCCGTGCGTGCGGGCGTCGCCGTCGCTGGCGGCGCCGGTCACCGTGATCTCGACGAATTTCGTGGCGCCTTCGCCGTCGCGCACGACCTGATGCGCGAGGTCCAGCATCACCGCCTCCAGCGCTTCGGCGAAGTCGGCGTTGCCCGAGACGTCCGCTTCCGACGCGCCGGTCGCGGCGACGATCAGGCTGTCCGAGGTCGAGGTGTCGCTGTCGACCGTGATGCAGTTGAAGGTCCGCGCGCTGGCCGCCGAGACCATTGCCTGCAAGGCGGCCTGATCGCAGACGGCATCGGTGAAGATATAGACCAGCATCGTCGCCATATCCGGCGCGATCATCCCCGAGCCCTTCGCGATGCCGGCGATCGAGACCGTCCGACCCGAGACTTCGATCTGCGCCGCGGCACCCTTGGGATAGGTGTCGGTGGTCATGATCGCGCGGGCCGCGGACTCGATCCCGGCGGTGCTCAGCCCGTCGACCAGCTCCTGCAGTTTCGCCGTGATGCGTTCGTGCGGCAGCGGTTCTCCGATAACGCCGGTCGAGGCGGTGAAGACCCGCGCTTCGGGCACGCCGCAGGCGGTCGCCGCGGCCGCGGTTATGGCCTCGACCGCAGCGATCCCGTTCTTGCCGGTGAAGGCGTTCGAGTTACCGGAATTGACGAGGATCGCGGCGCCGTCCGCCGGATCGCCGCCGAGTTTCGACTGGCAGTCGAGCACCGGCGCCGAGCGGGTCTCGGAGCGCGTGAAGACCCCCGCAATCGCGGTGCCGGGATCAAGCTGCGCCAGCATCACGTCGGTGCGGCCCGAGTACCGGACCCCGGCCGCGACGGTGGCAAAGCGCACGCCGTCGATGACCGGAAGCTCGGGAAACCGCTCGGGCGCCAGCGGCGAGACGGCGAGGGTCTTCGCCATACGCGTCAGTCCAGCAGTTCGAGGTTGTTGAGAACCGTGGGGTCGATCCCGCTCACGTCGGCGCGCTCGACTTCCGCCGCCGTGGCGGTTTCCTCGATCTTTGCGTTGACGGCCGCGCGCATCAGCTCGGTGTTGAGCTCCTCGCGCATGTCCTCGAGCGTCGGGACGGAGGCGTTGCGCTTTTCGTTGAGCTTGATGACATGCCAGCCGAACTGGGTCTGAACCGGCTCGGAGACTTCGCCAGGTTCGAGCGCGAAGGCCGCGGTTTCGAACTCGGGCACCATCTGCCCGGCACCGAACCAGCCCAGCTCGCCGCCGTTGGGGCCGGACGGGCCGGTCGACTTCTCGCGTGCGACCGCGGCAAACTCGGCCCCGCCGTTGATCTCCTCGCGGATCGCCTGCGCCTCTTCCTCGGTCTCGACGAGAATGTGGGAGGCGTTGAATTCCTCCTGCTCTTCCATGCCGGCAACGCGTTCGTCATAAGCCGCCTTGATTTCTTCCTCGGGCATGGTGTCGCCGACCATCTCCTGGATCGCGATGCTGGCGCGAACCGAGCGGTTCTCGTTCTCCAGCGCGACGGCGGCACTGTTGGGCAGGTCGCCGGTGAAGGTATCGGCCAAGGCCTGCTGCTGGATCAGCTGCTCGAGGATGCCGCCGAACAGCGCATCGGGCGGGACCTGCTGGTACTGTGCCGGCAGCGTGGCTCGGGCCGCGATCATGTGGCCGATCGTGATGTCCGTCCCGTTGACCGTTGCGACGACGGTGTCGGCGCTGGCGGTGGTCTCGGCCGCGTCGTCCTGCTGGGCGTGTGCCGGCATGGCAAGCGCGGTTGCAATGGCCGTACCGGCCAGGAAGTTGCGAAGGTTCTGCATGATAGGTCCTATGTATACGTCGCGGCGTGGCACGACATTGACACTGTTTGGCGCGCCCCTTACATCGCCCTGTGGGCGCGGCGGTGGCCGCCGTCTGCCACATATCTATGGGCTGTGCCGACCACGGGCAAGCCGTCAGGCCATCAGATCACATTATCGGCTGGAGAACGCATGCTGGGTATCGGAACACTCGCCAAGAAGGTCTTTGGAACCCCCAACGACCGCAAGATCAAGGCGACCCTCCCGCTGATCGCGCAGATCAACGATCTCGAGCCTGAGTTCGAAAAGCTCAGCGACGACGGCCTGAAGGAAAAGACCGAGGAATTCCGTCGGCGCGCCAAGGACGGCGAAGCGCTGGACAGCATCCTGCCCGAGGCTTTTGCGAACTGCCGCGAAGCCGCGCGCCGGGCGCTGGGCCTGCGCGCCTTCGACACCCAGCTGATGGGCGCGGTGTTCCTGCACGGCGGCAACATCGCCGAGCAGAAGACCGGCGAAGGCAAGACTCTGACCGCGACCTTCGCGGCCTACCTGAATGCGCTGACTGGCAAGGGCGTACATATCGTCACCGTCAACGAATACCTCGCCAAGCGCGACGCGGCGTGGATGGGCAAGGTCTTTGGAACGCTGGGCCTGACCACCGGCGTCGCCTATTCGCAGATGCCCGAGGATGAAAAGCGCACCGCCTACGAAAGCGATATCACCTACGCCACCAACAACGAGCTTGGCTTCGATTACCTGCGCGACAACATGCGCTCGGAACTGAGCCAGATCTTCCAGAAGCAACACAACTTCGCCATCGTGGACGAGGTCGACAGCATCCTGATCGACGAGGCGCGCACGCCGCTCATCATCTCCGGGCCCTCCGACGACCGCTCGGACCTCTACCGGACCGTCGACACCGTGATTCCGGTGCTGCAGGACGACCACTTTTCGCTCGACGAAAAGACCCGCAATGTGACCTTCACCGACGAGGGCAACGAGTTTCTCGAGGCCGAGCTGCGCCGCCGTGGCCTGCTCGAGGAGGACCAGTCGCTCTACGATCCGGAAAGCACGACGGTCGTGCACCATGTCAACCAGGGCCTGCGCGCGCACAAGCTGTTCCAGCGCGACAAGGACTACATCGTGCGCGACGGCGAGGTGATGCTGATCGACGAATTCACGGGTCGGATGATGCCGGGCCGGCGCCTGTCGGACGGGCTGCACCAGGCCATCGAGGCCAAGGAAGACGTCGAGATCAAGCCCGAGAACGTGACCCTCGCCTCGGTGACCTTCCAGAATTACTTCCGCCTCTACGACAAGCTTGCCGGGATGACCGGTACCGCCTCGACCGAGGCCGAGGAATTCCGCGAGATCTACGGGCTTGGCGTGGTCGAGGTTCCGACCAACAAGCCGGTCGCCCGTGCCGACGAGGACGACCAAGTTTATCGTACCGCGCGCGAAAAGTACGAGGCAATGATCGAAGAGATCAAGAAGGCCAACGAGCGCGGCCAGCCGGTGCTTGTCGGGACTACCTCGATCGAGAAATCCGAGATGCTGAGCCAGATGATGAAGGCCGCCGGCATTCCGCACAACGTCCTGAACGCACGCCAGCACGAGAAAGAGGCGCAGATCGTCGCCGATGCCGGCAAGTTCGGCGCCGTGACCATCGCGACCAACATGGCCGGGCGCGGCACCGACATCCAGCTTGGCGGCAACGTCGACCTGCAGGTGCTCGACGCCATCGCCAGCGACCCGGACGCCGACCCCGAGGCGCTGCGCAGCCGCATCGAGGCCGAGCACGCCGACGAGAAGGCGAAGGTGATCGAGGCCGGCGGTCTCTACGTGATCGCCTCGGAACGCCATGAAAGCCGGCGGATCGACAACCAGCTGCGTGGCCGTTCGGGCCGGCAGGGCGACCCCGGACGCTCGGCCTTCTACCTCAGCCTCGAGGACGACCTGATGCGGATCTTCGGGTCCGAGCGGCTCGACAAGGTGCTCAAGACGCTTGGCCTGCAGGAAGGCGAGGCGATCGTTCACCCGTGGGTCAACAAGTCGCTGGAGCGCGCGCAGGCCAAGGTCGAGGGCCGCAACTTCGATATCCGCAAGCAGCTGCTGAAGTTCGACGACGTGATGAACGAGCAGCGCAAGGTGATTTTTGGCCAGCGCCGCGAGATCATGGAGGCCTCGGACCTCAGCGAGATCACGACCGACATGCGCCACCAGGTCATCGAGGACATGATCGACCGGTTCCTGCCGCCCAACACCTACGCCGACCAATGGGATGGCGAGGGTCTTTATGCGGCGGCGATCACCCAGCTTGGCATCGACGTTCCGGTACTCGAATGGGTCGACGAGGATGGCGCTGACGACGAGGTGATCCGCGAACGGCTGAACGAGGCTTCGGACACGTTCATGGCCGAGAAGGCCGAGGCGTTCGGCTCCGAGAACATGCGCAACATCGAAAAGCAGCTTCTGTTGCAGTCGATCGACGGCAAGTGGCGCGAGCATCTGCTGACGCTCGAACACCTGCGCTCGGTCGTCGGTTTCCGTGGCTATGCCCAGCGTGACCCGCTGAACGAGTACAAGAACGAGGCCTTCCAGCTTTTCGAATCGATGCTGGACAGCCTGCGCGAGGACGTGACCCAGAAGCTTGCGCAGATCCGGCCGATGACCGAGGATGAGCAACGCGCGATGGTCGAGCAGATCCGCGCGCAACAGGCGCAGATGCAGGAAGCCGCCGAGCGCGCCGAGCAGAAGGTCGCGGCAGAGCATGGCGATACGCCGCAGGCCGAAACGGTTTTCGACGAGAACGACCCGTCGACCTGGGGCAATCCCGGCCGCAACGAGCCCTGTCCCTGCGGCTCCGGCAAGAAGTTCAAGCATTGCCACGGCCGGCTGGTCTGAGGGCGCCGCGATCTCGTCGCAAAAAAATGGTTGCTTGCCACAACTCTGCCGGGTTTTCCTTTCATTAACCACATGTGGGAAGCATGTAGGGCGAGTGGAATGTCGTACCGAAAAGAGTTTTTGACGGCCTTGGGCACACTGACCTGTGCGCTTGGCATCGGCTTCATCATGCAAAGTGGAGATGCCGCCCGAGAACGATACGGTCACGCCCAACCCATTGAAGATGAGGTGGAATTCCTGCCGAAACCCGCGCGCACCGCGGTCGTCAGGTCGGCTTTCGCGATCACCGGGACACCGAGCGCGGCCCTCAAGGTCAGCGACATCACCCTGACGTCTGCCGAGGTCGATCCGGTCGCTATCAGCACAACCGTCGATTCCCGCATCAACTCTCCCAGTGCGCCCGAAAGCGGGCTGCCTGCCCCGAACCTGCCCGATTCTCCGGTTGCCGAGGCTTGCGCGACCGGCTTCACCGCGACACCGGTTGCCGCCGCGATGGTGGAACTGACGCTGGTGGCACCCTGCAGCCCGGGCGCCGAGGTGCTGTTTTCGCACGCCGGCCTGGTGTTCTCGGAAATGGTCGGCGAAGACGGGCGCGCCCTCGTCATGGTCCCGGCACTTCGCGCGTCGGCGACCTTCGAGGCCGCCATCCCCGCGGGCAAGACCCTGAGCGTTACGACCTCGGTCGAAAGCCTGCCGCTCTACCGGCGCACCGTGCTCCTGACCACCACGGCTGACGGGCTCGAGCTGCATGCGCGCGAATTCGGCGCGGAATATGGCGCAGAGGGTCATGTCTGGTCGGGTGCCCGGCGCGGCATCGAGGCGGTGACGCAACGAACCGGCGGCTTCATGGTCAGCCTCGGAAATGGCGGCGGTGCGGACGGGTATCGCGCCGACGTCTACACCTTCCCGCGCGCCTTGCAGGGCGACACGGACCCGTTCGAACTGTCGCTCGAGGCCGAGATCAGCGGGTTGAACTGCGGTCGCGAGATCGACGCCCGCGTACTGTCACTCGATGCGGCGTCGAAGCTCGTCACCACCGACGTCACCCTGTCGGTTCCGGGATGCGACGCCATCGGCGACTTTCTGGTGTTGAAATATCCGCCCCAAGACCTGACAGTCGCGGCGAGATAATTTCGGGACCGGGGCCGACGGACAATGCAGTTTTGGCGTGCGGCGGGATTCGCCGCACTTTTCGTTTCATCCGTCGCGTGCCGCGCCGCCGCGCAGGACGTGACGCTGACCTCGCGTGACGGCAGCGTCGAACTGAGCGGAACGCTTCTGGGCTTCGACGGCGAGTTCTACCGGGTCGAAACCGAGTACGGCGAGCTGACGCTCGACGGGTCTGGGGTGCTGTGCGACGGGCCGGGTTGCCCCGACCTGCAGGACTTCGTGGCCGAGATCGCGGTATCCGGTTCGGCCACGATGGGCGCGGTGCTGATGCCGGCGCTGGTCGAGGGCTTCGGATTGCGCAACGGCTACCGGACCGACCGCGAGGCCGAGAGCGACGCCTATTTCACCTACCTTCTCACCGATGAGGAGACCGGGAAGCTCGCGGCGCGGATCCGGTTCCGGGTGACGACGACCGACGAGGGGTTTGCGGACCTGCTGGCCAACGAGGCCGACATGGTGATGGCGCTGCGCGAAATTCGCACCGACGAACGCAACCGCGCGCGCGAGGCCGGGATGGGCGATCTGACAGGTGCCAACCGCAGCCGGGTTCTGGCGCTCGATGCGATCGTTCCGATCGTGGCTCCGAACAACCCGGTGCGCGCGATCTCGGCGCAGGATCTTGCGGAAGTCTATGCCGGTCGGATCGCCAACTGGTCCGCGCTTGGCGGTCCGGATGCGCCGATCACCCTGCACGCGCCCGACCCCGGCACGGGACTTGGTCAGGCGGTCGGCGACCGGCTGCTCGATCCGGCGGGACTCGAGATGTCCGCCGAGGCCACGGTCCACATGCGCGGCGCCGAGATATCCCGCGCGGTGGCCGACGATCCCTTCGCGATCGGGCTGGCCAGCTATGCCGAGATCGAGGACGCGCAGGCCGTGGTGCTGACCGGAAGTTGCGGCCGGACGCTGCGAGCCTCGCGTCGCAGCATCAAGACCGAGGACTACCCTCTGACCGCACCGATGTTTCTCTACCTGCCTGCGCGGCGGCTTCCGAAAGTGGGGCGCGAGTTCCTGGCCTACACCCGCGGGCTGGCAGCGCAGAACGTGATCCGGCGCGCCGGGTTCGTCGACCAGGCCCCCGAGGAGGTTCCGGTCGACGACCAGGGCGACCGGTTCGTCAACGCAATCGCCGCGGCCGGGGCCGAGGTCACGCTCGGGGAATTGCAGCGCATGGTCGCGACCCTGTCGCCGATGGCGCGCCTCACGATCTCATTTCGGTTCGAGGCGGGTTCGATCCGGCTCGACGCGCAATCGCGCTCGAACGTGCAGCAGCTGGCCCGGGCGCTCGAACAGGGGCAGTACGACACGCGGCGGCTGCTGTTCGTCGGCTTCAGCGACGGCGACGGCGCGTCCGGGGCCAACCGCGACATCGCCCTGCGCCGGGCCGAGGCGGTGCGCCGCGCGGTCACCATCGCCGCCGAGACCGCCAACCTCGAACGGGTGACACTGGACGTTGACGCCTTCGGAGAGGCCTTGCCGATGGCCTGCGATGACTCGGCCTGGGGCCGGCAGGCGAACCGCCGGGTCGAGGTCTGGCTGCGCTAGGCGTCAGATGTAGCCTTGCGCGCGAAAGCTGATCTCACGCGATCTGCCGACGATGATGTGGTCATGAAGGGTCAGACCAAGCGCCTTGCAGGCGCCGTCGATCTGGCCGGTCATCGAGATGTCCGCCTGCGAGGGCGAGGGATCGCCCGAGGGGTGGTTGTGAACGAGAATCAGCGCGCTCGCGTTCAGTTCCAATGCGCGCTTGGCAATCTCGCGCGGGTAGACCGGAACGTGGTCGACGGTGCCGCTGGCCTGCGCCTCGTCGGCGATCAGCACGTTCTTGCGGTCGAGGTAGAACACCCGGAACTGCTCGGTCTCGCGATGGGCCATGGTGGTGTGGCAATAATCCAGCAGCGCATCCCAGCTCGACAGGACCTGCTGTTTCATGATCCGGGCGCGCGCCATGCGGTGTGCCGCGGCCTCGACGATCTTGAGCTCGGTCACCACGGCCTCGCCGACGCCGGAAAGGTCCCGTAATCGCGCGGGATTGGCCGTGATCACGCGGTTGAAATCCCCGAAGCGCTGCAACAACGCATGGGCCAGCGGCTTGACGTCGCGCCGCGGGATGGCGCGGAAAAGCACCAGTTCCAGCAGTTCGTAATCCGGCAGCGCCGAGGCGCCGCCCTCCATGAACCTCTGCCGTAGACGCCGGCGATGGTCCGAGATGTAGGAAGGCAGGCGGCCCTTCGGGACCGCCACTGCAGCGGCCTCGTCGGAAAGGAAGGGAAGCGGGGCTTCCCCGAAACTGTCGGGTGGTGTGTTCATCCCGCGATAATTGCGCCGGGATGGTTGCGCGGCGGTTAACGCGGTTGCGATCTGAGGTTGTGCGGGCGCACGGAGTGGCGCGCCCTACCCTTTCATCGAATCCCAGAAGTTCTTGACCGAGGAAAAGAAGCTCGAAGTCTCGGGATTGTTGTTCTCGGACAGATCCTCGAACTCGGCCAGCAATTCCTTCTGGCGCGAGGTCAGGTTCACCGGGGTCTCGACGGCCAGTTCGATGAACATGTCGCCATGCCCACCGCCGCGCAGCGCCGGCATGCCCTTGCCGCGCAGACGCATCTGCCGGCCCGACTGGCTGCCCGCGGGGATCTGCACGCGCCCGCGCCCGCCGTCGATCGTGGGAACTTCGATGCTGCCGCCCAAGGCGGCCTTTGCCATCGAAACCGGCACGCGGCAGTAAAGGTTCGTGCCGTCACGGGTGAAAAGGTCATGCTCGCGCACGTCGATGAAGATGTAGAGATCCCCCGACGGGCCGCCACGCATGCCGGCCTCGCCCTCGCCGGCAAGCCGGATGCGGGTGCCGGTCTCGACGCCGGCGGGAATGTTGACGCTCAGCGCCCGGTCCTTCTCGACCCGGCCGGCGCCCTTGCAGGTATGACAGGGGTTCTTGATGATCTGTCCGAGACCCGAACAGGTCGGGCAGGTCCGCTCGACCGTGAAAAAGCCTTGCTGCGCACGCACCTTGCCCATGCCCGAACAGGTCGGGCAGCTTGTCGGCTCGACGCCGCCCTCGGCGCCGGAGCCGTTGCAGGATCCGCAGGCAATCGATGTCGGCACGTTGATGGTCTTTTGCAGCCCGTTGAAGGCCTCTTCGAGCGTGACGCGCAGGTTGTAGCGCAGGTCCGACCCGCGCGCCGCGCGACGGCCGCCGCGCTGGCCGCCCATGAAATCACCGAAGAGGTCGTCGAAAACGTCTGAAAAGGCGCTGGAAAAGTCGCCCTGCGGGCCGCCACCGCCAAAGCCGCCGCCCGGCCGTGCGCCGGCGCCCATGCCGCCGTCGAAGGCCGCATGACCGAAGCGGTCATAAGCCGCCTTTTTTTCGGCGTCCTTGAGAACCTCGTAGGCTTCGTTGGCTTCCTTGAACTGCGCCTCGGCCTTCGGGTTGTCCTTGTTGCGGTCCGGGTGAAGCTCTTTCGCCTTGGTCCGGTAGGCCTTCTTGATCTCGTCGGGCGTGGCGCCCTTCTGCACCCCGAGGACGTCGTAGAAATCGCGTTTGGACATCTTGTTCTTCCCCTCTTGGAACGTGATGGGCCGGCCCGCTTGGGACCGGCCCTGTCAGTGGTTCCGGGTTTCGCGGATCACGCGCGCTTGTTGTCGTCGCCGAGATCTTCGAAGTCGGCGTCGACGATGTCGTCATCGTCTCCGCTCCGCGGTGCGTCGGCCTCGGTCGGGGCTTCTTCGCCGCTGTCCTGCGAGGCCTTGTAGATCGCCTCGCCCAGCTTCATGGCCGCCTCGGTGACGTTCTGGATGCCCGCCTTGATCTTGTCGGCGTTGTCGCTTTCCATCTCGTCCTTGAGCGCCGCGATGGCCAGTTCAATCGCCTCGACCGTGGACGGGTCGACCTTGTCCGAGTGCTCCTCGAGCGATTTCTCGGTCGAATGCACGAGGCTTTCGGCCTGATTCTTCGCCTCGACGAGTTCGCGGCGGTTCTTGTCGGCCTCGGCGTTCTCCTCGGCGTCCTTGACCATACGTTCGATGTCGTCGTCGGTCAGACCGCCCGACGCCTGGATCGTGATCTTCTGCTCCTTGCCGGTGCCCTTGTCCATCGCGCCCACCGACACGATGCCGTTGGCGTCGATGTCGAAGGTCACTTCGATCTGCGGCATACCGCGCGGGGCCGGCGGGATGTTCTCGAGGTTGAAAGCGCCCAGAAGCTTGTTGTCCGACGCCATCTCGCGCTCACCCTGGAAGACGCGGATGGTCACGGCGTTCTGGTTGTCCTCGGCGGTCGAAAAGATCTGGCTCTTCTTGGTCGGGATCGTCGTGTTGCGGTCGATGAGGCGTGTGAACACGCCACCCAGCGTCTCGATGCCCAGGCTCAGAGGCGTCACGTCGAGCAGCACGACGTCCTTGACGTCACCCTGCAAAACACCGGCCTGGATGGCGGCGCCCATGGCCACGACCTCGTCCGGGTTCACGCCCTTGTGCGGCTCTTTGCCAAAGAACTTGGTCACTTCCTCGACCACCTTCGGCATGCGGGTCATGCCGCCGACGAGAACGACCTCATCGACGTCCGATGCCGAGATGCCGGCATCCTTGAGGGCGGCCTTGCACGGGTCCATCGACTTCTTGATCAGGTCGCCAACGAGGCTTTCGAGCTTCGAGCGGGTCAGCTTCATAACCATGTGCAACGGCTGGCCGTTCGAGCCCATCGAGATGAACGGCTGGTTGATCTCGGTCTGGCTCGACGAGGACAGCTCGATCTTCGCCTTTTCGGCAGCTTCCTTGAGACGCTGCAGAGCCATCTTGTCGCCGGTCAGGTCGACGCCGTTCTCCTTTTTGAACTCCTCGGCGAGGTAGTTCACGATGCGCATGTCGAAGTCTTCGCCACCGAGGAAGGTGTCGCCATTGGTCGACTTCACTTCGAAGAGGCCATCGTCGATCTCGAGGATGGTGACGTCGAAGGTACCACCACCAAGGTCATAGACCGCGATCGTCTTCGACTCTTTCTTGTCCAGACCGTAGGCCAGCGCAGCAGCGGTCGGCTCGTTGATGATGCGCAGCACTTCAAGACCGGCAATCTTGCCGGCGTCTTTGGTCGCCTGGCGCTGGGCATCGTTGAAATAGGCGGGCACGGTGATGACGGCCTGCGTCACTTCCTCGCCGAGATAGCTCTCGGCGGTTTCCTTCATCTTGCCGAGGATGAAGGCCGAGATCTGGCTCGGCGAATACTTTTCGCCCTTGGCTTCCACCCAGGCGTCGCCGTTGCCGCCGTCGATGATGTTGTAGGGGACGATCTTCTGGTCCTTCGTCACCTCGGGGTCCGAGGTGCGGCGGCCGATCAGGCGCTTGACGGCAAAGATCGTCGCTTCGGGGTTGGTGACGGCCTGCCGCTTGGCTGGCTGTCCGACAAGCCGCTCGTCGTCCGTGAAGGCGACGATCGACGGCGTGGTGCGCGCGCCTTCGGCATTCTCGATCACGCGCGGCTGGCTGCCGTCCATGATGGCGACGCAGCTGTTGGTGGTTCCCAGGTCGATACCAATTACTTTGGCCATTTTAGATCCCTCATAGTTCAAGGCGATGACACGGAGAGCAGGCCCGTTCCGGCGCCTCTGCCCCGTTCTTGATGGTCGGGAAAGCGCAACGCTTCCCCGCGGTTCGCAGGGTATATAGGGAGGGCAAAAGCGGCCTGCAACCATTGCCATGCGGTCGCAAACCGGATTCTTTCGCCCGTATTCGGGCGATTTGCACGAAAGGTCCGCCGCATGCCGCCGCTGCGCGTGAAAGGCTTCGAGATCCATGTCGGCTACCTCGACGTGCCGGCGCAGCAGGCGCTGGTTGCCGCGGTCCGCGGGGTTGCGCGCGCGGCGCCGTTTTTCACGCCCGAGACCCGGCGCGGGCAGAAGATGTCGGTGCGCATGACCTCGGCAGGGAGTTTCGGCTGGATTTCGGATCGCAAGGGCTATCGCTACGCGCCACGGCACCCCGACGGCACGGCCTGGCCGCAGCTTCCCGCCGAGGTCCGGGCGATCTGGCAAGATCTCGCACCCGGCGCGCCGGACCCGGATTCGTGTCTCGTGAACTGGTACGGCGAGGGCGCGCGCATGGGACTGCACCAGGATCGCGACGAAGCGGATTTCCGCTGGCCCGTGGTTTCCGTTTCCCTGGGGGATCAGGCGCTGTTCCGCATGGGCGGCACCGACCGCCGCGACGCGACCGAATCGATCTGGCTGTCCTCGGGCGATGTCGTCGTGATGGGCGGTGACGCGCGCCTTGCCCATCACGGCATCGACCGCATCCGGTTCGGCTCTTCGACGCTGCTTGACCGCGGAGGGCGGATCAACCTGACCCTGCGCGTCTCGCAGTAGCCTAAGCCGTGTCCGCCGACAGGGCGCCGTCATATTCGGCCACCCGCTCCTGCGCCGGACGCTCCGAGCAACGCCGGACCCAGTCGCGGATCGCCGAGTCGTCAGGCGTTGCGTCCGGCATCCAGACGAACGGCGACGTCACCAGAAGGTCGGCGGCGCTGAACGCCTCGCCCAGCAGATACGGCCGGTCCTGCAAGGCGCCTGAAATTCGGCTCGTCAGTTCGGTCATGCCGCGGAAACTGGCCTGCAGCACCGGATGCTGGAGGCCGGTCATCGTGTGGATCAGCACCGGTTCGACGACATTGCCATAGTAGGCGAGCCAGCTCAGATAGGCGCCGCGGTCGGCTGCGCCCACCGCCGGCCCGAGACCGGACTTGGGGAAGAGATCGGTCAGGTAGAGAATGATGGCATTGGATTCCCAGATCAGCGCGCCGTCGTGGACCAGCACCGGCACCTTGCCCTCGGGATGCGGGTTCTGCGGATCGACCCGCCCGCTGCCGTCCGCGCGCGGCACCTCGACCCTCCGGATCTCGACCTCGTCCTCGACGCTCATCTCGTAAAGCAGCCGCACGATGCGTGTCGAGCGGCTGTGGGGGGCATGGTAGAGCGTGAGCATGGATGACCTCTTGTCTGCGTGTTGCACGGGATTTCCTAGCCGAAGCCCCTGACAGAACATGTCTGGAGCGCCGAACCTGCCACAATCCGGTGTGCTAAGATACCACGGCGCGCCGGGAGCGCGCTCTGAGGACAAGGAGACAGCCATGATCATGCGGATCTTCCAGGTGACAGCGCGACCGGGCAAGGAGGCGGACTTTGCGCGGTTCTTCCATGAAACTGCGATCCCGCTCATGAAACGGACCGAAGGGCTGCGCACGATACTGCCCGGCGCCGCCCGTGCGGACGCCCCGCGCGATTTCGCCTTCGTCATGGTCTGGGAGAGCCTTGCCGCGCTCAAGCGTTTCGTGGGCGAAGACATCTCGTCCCCGCATGTCGACCCGGCCGAGGCCGAGTTGGCCGAAAGCCGCTCGATCCGCCATTACGACCTCGTCGAGGCCTGACTGGCAGAGCAGCTGGCGACGTTATCCGGCGGCGGTCAGCTGCGCCGGGTTGCCGACTTCGCTGCTGCGGATCGCCGCATCCATCCGGTCGAAACGCGGGCCTTCTGTTTCCAGTGCGATCCGGCGGTGTTTCTGGTCGTATCGCCTTTTGTAGAACCGCATATTGAGCGCCTGCATCAGCTTCGAGCGGTGTTTCGGATGCTCGCGCCGCCAGGCCAGCGAGCCGGCTGCGGGGCGGATCGCGAAATCCGGGAAGGTGCGCCCGAGGTAGTCGGTGTATTCGCGGGCGAATCCAGCCACAAAGGTATTGTCCTGCAGGGACCACGGTTTGTTGGGCCCGGTGAAATGCAGGATGTAGGGCTGGTAGCGTTCGACCGCGGGCGTGTTCATCCAATTCTGCGTGCGCCAGTTGAACAGCGGGTTCAGCGTGAGGATCTGGTCCGAGAAGGCCAGGTTCATCGCGCCCTGGTCTTGGTCCTTGTGAACCGGAAGGTAGGGAATGTTGTCGACCATCGCCTTGCGCAACCGGGCCGGGCCGTCGATCCCGAGGAACCCTTCCGGCTGGCAGAGAAAGACCCCGGCGTTGAAGTAGCGTCGGCTGGCACCGCCCAGATCGTCGACCTTGGCGCGCCGCTTTGCGTCCATTTCGCCTTCGTCGAGGTTCCAGAACTCCTGCGATGCGGCAAGGGCGAAAGGCTGGTCGACGCTCGAGAACAGCCGGCCGATCCCCGGCCGGGCGAGGTAGGTATCGGTATCGAGATAGAACAGCAGGTCGTAATCGTCGCCGAGCGTCTCGGGCAGCAGCCATTTGAAATAGGTGGCCGCGGTGATCCATTCCTTGGCCTGCGGTACATCCGGCAGGATCGACACGTCGATCTCGCAGAGGCGCGCCGGGCCGTCGAGATGGGTCGGGTCGACGCCGCCGATGTCGGGCATGCAGATCACGACATCGAATTGGCCGTCGGGCTCGGTGCGGCGGATCCGGTCGGCGCAGAACATCGCCAGCGGCAAATGGCCGGTGTCACATGCGAAAACGACGGCAGCGCGGTGCATGGCCGCGCGGTTTTGTCTGGCTGGTCCCATGGTCGGATCGACGGTTCACGATGCTGGCCTGATGAACCGAGATTGCCCCCGTTCGCGCGGTATCACAAGGTCCGGTTGCAGCCGCCGACCGTGCTGCAGAAGGCGGGCTTCAGCGCCGCGCGCTCCAGCTGAGCGAGGCATGCCTGCGGGTGTAGAACTCGCCCATCATGCCGATCACGACCAGCACCACGCCGCACCACCAGGCGTATTGCCAGTTGGTGTAATGCGGATTGTAGTTGATGAAGGCGAACCCGCGGCACTGGTCGATGATGTGGAACAGCGGGTTCCAGTCGAACATCGCCAGCATGAAACCGGGCAACGTGTTTGCGACGAACATCTTGCCCGAGGCGATCATGTTGGCGCGTTGGTAGACCGTCGTGAAGATCGACACGAATCCCGGCGCCCACGGCTTCAGAGCCAGCAGCACGAGGCCAAGTGCCAAGCCGGTGAACCACGCCAGCAGCAGCATTCCGAAAGCCGGGAACGGCTGGTCGATTTCCAGCGGCGTGAAGGCGACGTGATAGACGAACAGGATCACCGCCAGCGACAGCACCTGGATATAGAGCGCCCCGAGGCCGGCCGACATCAGCGCGATGAAGGTCGACATCGGGGCGTGCTGCATCATCGGGCTGGCCGGCCCTTCCGAGCCGACCACGGCGCCCAGCGTCTTGGCATGGGTCATGAACAGGAACACGCCGGTCATGATGTAGACCAGGAAATCGCCGCGCAGGGCCGCACCGCGCAGGCCGAGCAGCGAGAACATGACGTAGAACGCCATGATGAAGATCAGCACCTGCACGATGTTGACGATAATCGCCAGAAAGGCGTTCGAGTTGGTCTTGCGTACCGAACGCACGATCGAGTGGTAGATCAGCTCGAGGATCACGACGGCCTTGGTCAGGCCGCTCTGTGGTCTGCGTTGGGGCTTGAACATTGCTCGCCGGCCTCGATGCGCGGGGGGGTCTGAAGGGACTTCTTGAGGTTCCGCTGGGAGCGCATCATAAGGGGTAAAATTCGCTACATCAACGAATGCCGATTGGGAGTTGCACCTTGGATTACGAAAAACTGGTCGATGTCATGCGGTCACTTGCGCTGGAGGCGGGCGACAGGATCATGGAGATCTACGAGGCCGACGACTTCGACGTGAAGGTCAAATCCGACGCGAGCCCGGTGACCGAGGCCGACGAGGCCGCCGATGCCATTATCTCGGCCGGCCTGACCTCTGCATTCCCGGACATGATGCTGGTGACCGAAGAGCAGGCCGCGACCCATTCCGCCTCGGGCGATACCTTCCTGATCGTCGATCCGCTCGACGGGACCAAGGAGTTCATCAACCGCCGCGGCGATTTCACGGTCAACATCGCGCTGGTCGAAGGTGGCAAGCCGGTGCGCGGCGTGGTTTATGCCCCGGCCAAGGGGCGCATGTTCTACACCCGCGCCGACGGTCAGTCGGTCGAGGAAGCCGGACCCTTCGACAGGGCTGCAGTGGGCGCGCAGACGGAGATCAACGTTTCGGATGCCGACAACTCGGCCCTGATGGTCGTCGCCTCGAAATCGCATCGCGACCAGGCGACGGACGACTATATCGGCAAGTACGCCGTCAAGGACATGAAGTCCGCCGGGTCCTCGCTGAAGTTCTGTCTCGTGGCCACCGGCGAAGCCGATCTCTATCCGCGTCTCGGACGCACGATGGAATGGGACACGGCCGCGGGCCATGCCGTCCTGTCCGGTGCCGGCGGCGCGGTGGTGCGGTTCGACGACCTCAGCCCGCTGGTCTACGGCAAGGAAGGCTTCGCGAACCCGTTCTTCATTGCCTACGCCCCGGGTGTCGCGCTCAAGGAGGCCTGATGTCGGTTCTCATCGTCATCCCCGCGCGCTACGCCTCGCAGCGCTATCCCGGCAAGCCGCTGGTGGCCCTGCGTGGCGCCGATGGCCAGTCGCGCAGCCTGATCGAGCGCAGCTGGCTTGCGGCGCGTGCGGTTGGTGGCGTCGACCGGGTCGTTGTGGCCACCGACGACGATCGCATCCGCGAAGCGGCCGAGGCGTTCGGCGCCGAGGTGGTGATGACCTCAAGCGACTGCCGCAACGGGACCGAGCGTTGCGCCGAGGCTCATGCGACACTGGGCGGTGGTCATGACGTCGTCGTGAACCTGCAGGGCGACGCACCGCTGACGCCGCACTGGTTCGTCGAGGATCTCGTCAGCGGATTGCGTGCGGCCCCCGATGCCGAAATCGCGACCCCAGTGTTGCGCTGCGAGGGTGCGACGCTCAACGGCTTTCTCGACGACCGCAAGGCCGGTCGCGTCGGCGGCACCACGGCGGTCTTCGGGCGCAAGCGGCAGGCACTCTATTTCTCCAAGGAAGTGATCCCCTTCACGTCGCGCAGCTATGCCGACGCCGAACCGACACCGGTGTTTCACCATGTCGGGGTCTATGCCTATCGCCCCGAGGCGCTCGCGGCCTACCCGGGATGGGACATCGGTCCGCTGGAACAGCAAGAGGGCCTGGAACAGCTTCGGTTCATGGAAAACGGGCGCGAGGTCCTGTGCGTCGAGGTCGAGGCACGCGGGCGGCAGTTCTGGGAACTGAACAACCCCGAGGACGTGCCGCGGCTCGAGGCTATGATGGCGGCGATGAAGCTCGAATGAGCAAGGCGCGGGCCAGCGTCGTCGTTGTCAGCCGTCACCGGCCCGACGATCTCGCGCTTTGCCTGACCGCGCTGAGCCGCCTTCAGGACGTGTGTTTCGAAATCGTCGTCGTGGCCGATCCGGCAGGCGTAACGCGGGCGGCCTCCCTGCCCTTCGCGGACGATCTGAAGATCGTCGCTTTCGACGTTCCGAACATTTCCGCCGCGCGCAACCTCGGGATTTCCCACGCGTCCGGAGAGATCGTCGCCTTCATCGACGACGATGCGGTGCCAGAACCGGGCTGGCTGTCGGAACTTGTCGTGGAATTCGAAAGTCCCGGCGTCGACGCCGCCACCGGCTACGTGCGCGGGCGCAACGGGATCAGCTTCCAGTGGCGCGCTCGCGGCGTGGACGACGCGGGCCGCGCGGTTGCGCTCGGGAAAGGCGTCGTCGACACGGTGAGTACGGTCGCGGCGGTCAAGCTCGAAGGCACCAACATGGCCCTTCGCCGGCAGGTGCTGGTCGAGATGGGCGGCTTCGACGAACGGTTGCACTACTTTCTCGACGAGACCGAACTGTCGTTGCGACTGGCCCGGGCAGGACGGGTCACGGCAGTCGTTCCCACGGCGCAGGTGCATCACCGGATGGCGGCGAACCGGGTGCGCACCGCGCGGCGCGTGCCGCGCGATCTTTTCGACATCGGAGCCGGCTGGGCGATTCTGCACGGGACCCATCTGGCTGCGTCGCGGCGCGCAAGGGCGCTGGCCGAGATGCGTGAACACCAACGCGCCCGCTTGCTGCGGCACATGGCGGCGGGCACCATCGAACCGCGCGACGTCAAGCGCCTGCTGCGCCGCTTCGATGCGGGGGCGAAAGAGGGTCAGGGGCGCGAAATTTTCTCCGAACATGCGCCGGGTCCGCCGCTTGCGAGATTCCGGCAGTTCCCCGCCCCGGCACGCCGGGCTCAGGTCATCGCGGGCCGTGTCTGGTCGCGCGGCAGACTGCGGCGCGAGGCCGTCAAATCGGCGGCGCGTGGCGACAACGTTACCCTGATCGAGCTCTCCCCGACGGCGCTTTACCACCGGGTGCGCTACCAGCCCGAGGGCTATTGGCTGCATACCGGCGGTCTCTTCGGGCGCAGCCTGCGGAGCGCGCCGATCCTGGCCTGGTATCGCCATGCCACCAGGGTCTCCAAGGAATGCATGCGGATTCGTGCCGAACGGCGGCTCTGAAAGCGAGCGAATTTCGCAACAATGTTCCCTTGGCGTTACAAAATTGCTTTAATTGGCGCGCACGTCGTGTTCTTGGAAAGCGCGACACCCGCTTCGCGGGCCAACGACGACCGATCATTGTGCAGAATGAAATTTAAGGATCCTGAATGACACGTAAGGTAACGAAGGCGATCTTCCCCGTCGCCGGTCTCGGAACGCGGTTCCTGCCGGCGACCAAGTCCGTTCCGAAGGAAATCATGACACTCGTGGATCGGCCGCTGATCCAGTATGCGATCGACGAGGCCCGAGCTGCGGGCATCAAGGAGTTCATATTCGTGACCTCGCGCGGCAAGAGCGCGCTGGAGGACTACTTCGACCACTCTCCGGTTCTCGAACAGGAACTGGAAAAAGCCGGCAAGACGGCGCTGCTCGAAACCCTCAAGACGACCGACATGGACAGCGGCGCGATCGCCTACATCCGCCAGCACAAGGCGCTGGGCCTGGGACACGCAGTCTGGTGCGCGCGCCGCCTGATCGGGGATGAACCCTTTGCCGTGATCCTGCCCGATGACGTGATCGCGGCCGACAAGCCCTGCCTGCAACAGATGACCGAAGCCTATGCCGAGACCGGCGGCAACATGGTCGCAGCGATGGAGGTCGCGCCCGAGAAGGCCTCGTCCTACGGCATGCTCGACGTCGGCGAGGATTCCGGCACGACCGTCAAGGTGCAGGGCATGGTCGAAAAGCCGAGCGCCGGCGAGTCGCCATCGAACCTTGCCGTGATCGGGCGCTACATCCTGACGCCGGACGTGCTCAACGATCTCGACAGCATGAAAAGCGGCGCCGGCGGAGAAATCCAGCTGACCGATGCCATTGCCTCGCAGATCGACAAGCAGGAGGGCGTCTTCGGCTACCGGTTCCGTGGCCAGCGCTTCGACTGCGGATCGAAGTCGGGCTTCCTGCAGGCCACAGTAGCCTTCGGCCTTGCGCGAGACGACCTGCGTGACGACCTTGCCGCCTACCTGCGCGAGATCGTGCATATCGACAAGGCGGCCCAGTAAGCTTCGGGAGATCGTACGTGTCCAAGGTTCTGGTCACCGGCGGCGCCGGCTACATCGGGTCGCATGCCTGCAAGGCGCTGAAGTCGGCGGGCTACGTGCCGGTGACCTTCGACAACCTCGAAACCGGCTGGGAAGACGCCGTCAAGTTCGGTCCGTTCGAGAAGGGCGATCTGCTGGACCGCGACCGGCTCGACGCCGTTTTCGCGCAGTACGCGCCCGTCGCCGTGATGCATTTCGCCGCCCTCAGCCAGGTCGGCGAAAGCATGTCGAACCCGGGCCGCTACTGGCGCAACAACGTCACCGGTTCGCTGACTCTCATCGAGGCGGCGGTGGCGGCGGGATGCCTCGATTTCGTGTTCTCGTCGACCTGCGCCACCTATGGAGAGCAGGACAACGTGGTGCTCGACGAGGACTCGGCACAACACCCGATCAATGCCTACGGCGCATCGAAACGCGCGATCGAGGAAATCCTGCGCGATTTCGAGACCGCGCATGGTCTGCGGCACGTGATCTTCCGCTATTTCAACGTCGCCGGAGCCGATCCCGATGGCGAGGTCGGCGAGTTCCACCGGCCCGAGACCCATCTGGTGCCGCTGCTGCTCGATGCCATCGACGGCAAGCGCGACGCGCTGACGATATTCGGCACGGACTACCCGACCCCGGACGGCACCTGCATCCGCGACTACGTGCATGTCTGCGATCTCGTCGACGCTCATGTGCTCGGGCTGAAATGGCTGGAGGACGGCAAGGGCAGCCGGGTGTTCAATCTCGGCACCGGGTCGGGGTTTTCGGTCCGCGAGGTGATGCAGCAGTCGCGTTCGGTCACCAACCGCGAGGTCCCCTACTCCGAAGGTCCGCGCCGCGCCGGCGATTGCACGAAGCTGGTGTCGGGCTCGCGCCGCGCCATCGCCGAACTCGGGTGGTCGCCCGACCGGTCGACGCTCGACACGATGATCCGCGACGCCTGGAGATGGCACCAAACTGGCCATTACGAGAAATAGCCCGCCGCCCGCGCGGCTTCTCGACCTGACGCGAACGCTGCTCCGCGCCGGCCGGGTGCCGACCGGGATCGACCGCGTCGAGCGCGCCTACCTGCAACATCTCTCCGAAGACGGCGTGCCGCTCTGGGCGCTGGCGCGCAGCGCCTGGGGCTTTCTGCTACTCGACCCATCCGGTGTCAGGGCCGCGATTCCGCATCTGTGCGGTGCGTCACCCTGGCCAGGCGGAGACCTGCTGTCATCGCTGGCGCTACGCCGGCCCGCCGCCGTGCGCCGCACCGAGGCCGGATTGCGGCGTCTTGCCGTGGCCCGATGCCGTCCGGGCGGGCTCAAGGCGATGCTGTCGCGCCATTTGCCGACAGGATCGGTCTACGTCAACGTCGGGCATACCAACCTAGACGCCCCGGTTCTCGAGGCCATCGCCGCGGCGCGCGGTCGGTGCGCCGTCATGGTGCACGACATGATCCCGCTGGATCATCCCGCCTACCAGCGCGACGGCAGCGTGGCGCGGTTCCGCGTGCGCATGCGGCTTGTCTCGGAACGGGCCGATGTGGTGATCTACACGGCGCGGGCCACCCGGCAGCAGGCCGAGCATCGCTTCGAGAGTTGGGGTCGCGTGCCGCCCGGGGTCACGGCATGGTTGGGGGTCGAGATCGGGCCCGTTGGAGATCTTCCGTCCGATCTGCCGCCAGCCTCCCCCTATTTCATCTGCGTCGGCACGCTCGAGCCGCGCAAGAACATCGGCTTCCTGCTCAATCTCTGGGGCGACCTTGGGCCAGGCGCGCCTGCGCTTCTTCTGTGCGGAGCGCGGGGCTGGAAGAACGAGGACGTTTTTCGCAGGCTCGACGGATCACGGACCGGCTCCATACGGGAAATAGCCGGTCTCGACGACGCGGCTCTGCGCAGACTTGTGTCGGGCGCCGCGGCGCTTCTTTTCCCCAGCCATGCCGAGGGGTTCGGTCTTCCCGTGATGGAGGCCGCGGCGTTGGGCACCCCGGTGATCTGCAACGATCTGCCAGTGCTGCGCGAGGTGATGGGAGACGTGCCGACCTACCTCCCGGTCATCGACAGGCATCGCTGGGCGGCAGCGATCCGCGCGCTTGCGACCGGGCAGGGCGACGGGCCGCCGCCGGTTTTCGATCCACCGCGCTGGGATAGGCATTTCCAACAGGTACTGAGCGTGATCTGATAGCGTGGAAACGCCATCGCGCGGGTCAGGACAGGGAGCGGGGATTGAAGGTCTGGCAATCCTACCGGTTGCGGCTTCAACGCAAACGCTGGCGCCTGCGCGCGCTCCGCAAGCGTCGCGAACTTCAGCCGCTGAAGGACCGGACCGCCCGCATCGCGCCCGACGACATCCTCGTCTTCTCCACCCTGAGGAACGAAAGACCGCGCCTGCCCTTCTGGCTCGACTACCATCGGCGCCTTGGTGTCAGGCATTTCATCATCGTCGACAACGACAGCAGCGATGGGTCGCGCGAATACCTGCGCCAGCAGCCCGACGTGTCGCTCTGGGGCACAGGGGCAAGCTATCGCCGGGCGCGGTTCGGAGTGGACTGGCTGAACTGGTTGCAGCGCCGCCACGGCCATGGTCACTGGTGCCTGACCGTCGACCCGGACGAATTCTTCGTCTACCCGT
Source organism: Roseobacter sp. FCG-D35 (assembly GCF_033436665.1). Taxonomy (NCBI): domain Bacteria; kingdom Pseudomonadati; phylum Pseudomonadota; class Alphaproteobacteria; order Rhodobacterales; family Roseobacteraceae; genus Roseobacter; species Roseobacter sp. FCG-D35. Next base: position 27,558 of record NZ_JAWQFO010000003.1, on the reverse strand, counting down.
TCTGCGACACGCGCCCGCTGCGCGCGCTGACCGACTGGCTGGACGCCTCGTCGATCCGATCCTTCGGCGCGATGTTGCTCGACATGTACCCGCGCGGCCGGATCGACGCACAGCCCTACCGGCCGGGGCAGGATCCGGTCGACATCGCCTGCTGGTTCGACAGCGGCAACTACACGATCTCGCGCAACGACCTGTTCGGCAACCTGTGGATCCAGGGTGGCCCGCGCGCCCGGACCTTCTTTGCCGAAGAGCCGTACCGTGCGCCTGCCCTGAACAAGGTTCCGCTGGTGCGCTGGGACCGGCATTACACCTACGCCAGTTCGACGCATATGCTGCTGCCGCGTGGCCTGAACCTCGTCTACGACGAATGGGGTGGCGAAAAGGCTTCGGGCGTGCTGCTACACACCAAGTTCCTCGACACCTTCGCCGCGAAGGCCCACGAGGAGATGGGCCGCGGTCAGCATTACGCGGCCTCGTTCGAATACCGATCCTATGCCGAGCGGCTGCACGCCGATCTCCAGCTCTGGTGCGAGCGGTCCGAGAAATATCTCAATTGGCGCCAGCTCGAGATCCTCGGGCTCATGTCGCGGGGCAACTGGGCATGAGCCTCGGCGTCGTCGTTCTCGTGCATACCGCCTTCGACCGTGCCGAGCAGGTGATCCGGCTCTGGTCGGCCGCCGGCTGTCCCGTGGTGGTTCACGTCGACCGCGCCGTGTCGAAAGCTGCATACCACGGTTTCGCAGAGGCGCTGGGCGACCTGCCGGACCTTGCCTTCTGCAGGCGTCACCGATGCGAGTGGGGCACCTGGGGGCTGGTGGCGGCGGCACTCTCCGGGTCGGAGGTGATGTTGAGACGCTTTCCGCAGGTCGGCCATGTCTACCTCGCCTCGGGGGCCTGCCTGCCACTACGGCCGGTGGCCGACCTGATCGCCTACCTTGCCGCGCGTCCGCGAACCGATTTCATCGAAAGCGCCACAACCGCGGACGTTCCCTGGACCGTGGGTGGGCTAGAGGAGGAACGCTTCACGCTGCGCTTTCCGTTCTCGTGGAAACGGCACCGGGCGCTTTTCGACAGCTATGTCGCCCTCCAACGTCGGATCGGATTCCGGCGCAAGGTGCCGCTGGGGTTGGTGCCGCACATGGGATCGCAATGGTGGTGCCTGACGCGCCGGACGCTGTCGGCAATCCTGCACAATCCCGACCGCCGGCGGATCGACCGCTATTTCCGGCGCGTGTGGATCCCGGACGAAAGCTATTTCCAGACCCTCGCGCGTCGGTTTTCGTCCCATGTCGAAAGCCGCTCGCTGACCCTCTGCAAATTCGATTTCCAGGGCAAGCCGCACCTCTTCTACGACGATCACCTGGAAATGCTGCGCCGTTCGGACTGTTTCGTGGCGCGCAAGATCTGGCGCCACGCGGATGCGCTTTACGAGGCGTTCCCGACAAACTGTGCCTCTGCGGTCGAACCACGACCGGGCCGTATCGACCGGGTGTTCGCACAGGCTGTCGAGCGACGCACGCGCGGGCGTCCCGGACTTTACATGCAAAGCCGGTTTCCCAACGAGCACTGGGAGAACGGCATCACCGCCGGACCCTATTCGGTGTTTCAGGGCTTTGACGACCTGTTCGCAAACTTCACGCCCTGGCTTGCCGCGGAGACCGGCGCGCAGGTGCATGGTCATCTCTTTGCACCGGACCGGGTGGAATACGCTGGCGCGCAAAAGGTGTTCAACGGCGCCCTGTCGGACGCCGCGCGCCTGCGTGATTACAATCCCAACGCCTTCCTGCAGAACCTGGTGTGGAACACGCGGGGAGAGCGGCAGGTTTTCCAGTTCGGGCCGCGCGACAACCAGCAAGTCGCGTGGCGCTTCGCCCGCGATCCCAACGCGCAGGTCTCGGTCATCACCGGGGCCTGGGCGATCGCGTTGTGCCGGTCCGCGCGCAGGCCCGCGGACCTGCGCCGCCTGGCGGCGCATCTGCAGAGGATCGAGGCCGAGTTTCTCACTATCCTGCGCGCGCCCTGGACCAAGGCGCGCATCCGGATCTGGACCCTGGCGGAGTTCATCGAGGCGCCGATGGCTCCCTTGCAGGCGATTCTCGACGAGATCGGGCAGGTGCCCGGGCACCGGTTGACGGAAGCGCCGCAGATGGTCGATCTGCAGGGGTTCGACGGCTTTCTGCAGACCCTCAAGAACCAGGGGATGCATCCCTATCTCGTGGGCGAAATTCCGGCGGGACCAGAGAACGAACCGCGCCAGTCCGGCGCGGCGAAGCCCTATATCGTGCGGGCGCGGTAACCCGTGAGCAGGCGCTTCGATCTGTTCGTGATTCTTGCGCATATGCGCACCGGGTCGAACCTTCTGGAGTCGAACCTCCAAGCGCTCGAGGGCGTGCGCTGTCACGGCGAGGCCTTCAATCCGTATTTCATCGGCGCCCCGGATGCCGAAAATCTGCTGGGCATCACGCAGGCCAAACGCGACGCCGACCCGGCGCGGCTTCTGGCGCGGATCCGGGACCATGACGGCCGGCTGGGCGGGTTCAGGTTTTTTCCCGACCATGACCCGCGAATTCTCGGCCGGATCCTCGACGACCCGCGCTGCGCGAAGATCATCCTCACGCGCAATCCGCTCGACAGCTATGTCAGCCTCAAGATCGCGCAGACGACGGGCCAGTGGAAGCTGACCGACGTCCGCCGGCGCCGGGATGCTAAGGTGCGGTTTGACGCCGACGAGTTCCGCCGTCACGAGGCTGCAATGCGGGAGTTCTCGGCGCGGGTTGGCCACCGCCTGCAGGTCACCGGGCAGGCCGCGTTCCGGATCGCCTACGACGACTTGCGGTCGGTTGAAGTGCTGAACGGGTTGGCGGAGTATCTCGGGGTCGCTGGCCGGGTGAAACGCTTAGCGGCGGATCTCAAGGCGCAGAACCCGCAGGCCATGGCCGAAAAGGTGACGAACCCCGAAGAGATGCGGCGCGCGCTGGCTGCCAGTGACCGATACGATTTGGACGCAGCGCCGGAGTTCGAGCCGCGTCGGTCCGCGGCGGTGCCCGCTTATGTGACGGCGGCGAGGGCGCCGCTGGTCTACCTGCCGATCCGCTGCGGCCCGGAGGAGCAGGTCCTCTCGTGGCTGGCCGCGCTTGATAATACTGAAATCTCTGCGCTGGGCACCGGCCTTTCGCAGCGCAGCCTGCGCCAGTGGAAGCGACGGCATCCCCGGCATCGCGGCTTCACTGTTCTTTGCCATCCGGCGCGGCGCGCCCATGCCGCCTTCTGCCGCCATATCCTGGGTGTCGGCGGTCCGCGCTACAGTGCGATCGCGCGCCTTTTGCGGCGGCAGTACGGCGTCGGGATCCCCGAAGACTCCGATGACGCGGGCTACAATCTTGACGCGCACCGCGCGGCCTTTGTCGGGTTTCTCGAATTCGCCGCGGCGAATCTCAACGGTCAGACTGCGGTCCGGGTCGACCCGGCCTGGTGCAGTCAGTACGCGGCAGTCCAGGGCTTTGCGGACTTCGCCCTGCCCGACGTCCTGATCCGCGAATCCACGCTCGAGACGGACCTGCCCCGGCTGGCCGATAGCGTCGGCTTGGCGTCGGTGCCGCCGCCCGGCCCGGCGGTAAAGGACATGCCGTTTGCCTTCGAGGACGTCTACGACGATGCCATCGAATCGGCGGCGCAGCGGGCCTACCGGCGCGATTACATGATGTTCGGGTTCGAGCGCTGGCGCTGAGCGGTCAGGCAGCCTGGTCGGTCTCTGCCGAGGTCAGGATCGTGTAGAGCGTCTGCGGATTCGGATTGGCCCGCAGCTTGGCGCAGACCCCGGCATTGCGCAGCGTCCGCGACACCAGCGCCAGCGCTTTGAGATGTTCGACGCCGGCATCCTCGGGTGCGAAGAGGCCGAAGGCGATATCGACCGGCTGGCGGTCGACGGCGTTGAAATCGATCGGCTTGTCGAGCAGGACGAAGGCACCTGCAACCTGATCGAGCCCGCCGAGCCGCGCGTGCGGCAAGGCGACGCCGTGACCGACACCCGTCGGTCCCAGCGCCTCTCGGGCGAGCAGCGCGTCGAGCACGTCGCCGGAGCGCAGCCCGTAAGCCTGTTCGGCGACTTCACTGAGATCGTGCAGCAATCGTTTCTTGCTGGATGCAGACGTGAGAACTTTCACCGCCTCCGGTTTCAGGAGTGTTGCAAAATTCATGATGCTCGCTTTGCCGCGGCGCCGCGCGCCGTCTCGTTGTCCTATTGCGGGTCGATCCAGCCGATGTTGCCGTCATCCCGGCGATACACGACGTTCAGGCCCTTCTTGTTCTCGTTCCTAAAGATGAGGACCGGTGCTCCTGCCAATTCCATCTGCATCACGGCCTCTCCGACGGACAGCGACGGAATGTTGGTTTCCATCTCCGCCACGATGATCGGTTGCAGGGAGTCGGGCTCCTGATCTTCCGAATCCGTTTCCGACGCGAGGATATAGGAGGACGCTCCGAAGATTTCAACCGGTTCCGTCCGGTCCTTGTGATGGTCCTTGAGACGGCGCTTGTAGCGTCTCAGTTGCTTTTCCATTTTTTCGCAGCACGCCTCGAAGGCGGCGTAGATTTCGGTCTCGTGCGCCTTGGCCTGTGCGGTAAGGCCGGTCGACAGGTGCACGGTAGCCTCGCAGACATACTCATGTGCGGATTTCGAGAACACGACCTGCGCATCGGTCGGGCGTTCGGCATACTTCCGGACCGCATCTCCAAGTCCCTGCTCGACATGCGTGCGCAAGGCTTCGCCGATGTCAATCTGTTTGCCGCTTATTTGGTACCGCATGATGTCTCCTTCACGATTCCGACCCCGAACGTCGTCAGCCGCCGCGCGCGCGGCGCAATCTTCGGTCAGAGGTCGCAGAAACAGGCAAGTTTCCGCGTGTCAGTCCGTCCGGGCCTTTGCGTCAAGGCCGCAGAAACGCGGGGCGGGAACACACGGGTTGCCATGACCCGATTGGAGCGGAAACGCGGGGATGAGTCAAACGAAAGCCGGTGCTGAAACATGCCATTTTCGTTAACACTCTATTGAGCGAAATCAGTATATTCGGAAGTTGTCGCCCAGGTAGACGCGGCGCACGTTCTCGTTCTCGACGACTTCGTCGGGGGTGCCCGACATGAGCACCTGACCTTCGTGCAGGATGTACGCCCGATCCACGATCTCGAGCGTTTCGCGCACGTTGTGATCGGTGATGAGCACGCCCAATCCGCGTTTCTTCAGGTCCGCGACAAGCAGCCGGATGTCGCCGACCGAGATCGGATCGACCCCCGCGAAAGGCTCGTCCAGCAGGAGGTATTTCGGATTGGCCGCGAGGCATCGCGCGATCTCGACGCGCCGCCGCTCGCCACCCGAGAGCGCAACCGCCGGGGCGCGGCGCAGGTGTTCGATCGAGAACTCCGACAACAACTCCTCGAGCCGTTCGCGCCGCTTGTGCCGATCGCTTTCGGAGATGTCGAGAATCGCGGCGATGTTGTCCTGCACGGACAGGCCGCGAAAGATGCTCATCTCCTGCGGCAGGTAGCCGATGCCGAGTTGCGCGCGCCGGTACATCGGAAGGTTGGTCGCATCCTGTCCGTCGATCAGGACCGAGCCGCCTTCGGGATTCACCAGACCCGCGATGGCGTAGAAAGTCGTTGTCTTGCCCGATCCATTCGGTCCGAGCAGCGCCACGACTTCGCCGCGCTCGAGATGCATCGAGAAGTCGCGGATCACGGTCTTCTTGCGGTAGGACTTGCGCAGGTGCGAAACCTGCAGTCCCTGGGTCCCGGTCGTGACGGTCAGTTCGGGCTGCACGGCTAGCGATCGCCGGTCTGCAGGATGGTCTTGACCCGCCCGGCCATCTGCGCCGTTCCGTCGTCGAGCTGAACCGTCATCTTGTCCGCGCTCAATGCCGACTGGCCCTGGGTCAATAGCACGTCCCCGTTCATGACGATGGTGCCGGCGTCGATGTCGTAGTCCGCGGTCTGCGACTCGGCGGCATCCGGACCCGAGACCAGCGTGACACCGCCCTTGGCCTCGAGCCGGGCGATACCCTCCGCCGTGCCGCGGTAGACGACCAGAACCTCCTGGGCGGCGAGGCGCATCTCGCCCTGGACGATGACAACGTTGCCCGAGAAAACCGCCGTGCCGGTGGCGTTGTCGACGGCCAGGTTGTCGGCGGTCACTTCGACCGGCAGCCCGGTGTCCTGCTGGATCGCGCCGAAGGCGACGCTGGCGGTCTGCGCGCCGAGCGGCGCGGCGAAGGCCAGAAGCACAAGAACGGTCAGCAGGTCACGCAGTCTGGTCACGGGTCACTCTTCCAATGGCTTCGGCAGATATACAACTTTCACCCCGTCTGTGAAAAGCATTTGCTCCGGCGCGCTCTCGCCTTCCGGGGCCGTGATCCGCATGGCGCCCGCGTTGAGCTCGCCCATCGGGCTGAGTCCCGCGACCGGCCCGGGGCTCACGACTTCCAGCCGCGACATACGAGAGCGTATGTTGTCGCTGCGGACGTCGTACTCTGCCGAGGTCGAGACGATCACCTGACCGGTCAGCGTCGTCATGTCGTCGCCCAGATCGTAACTTGCGTGGTTCGCCGTCATCACGATCCGGCCTCCCGAAACGGTGTCGATATCGACCTCGACCGTCTCGGCCTCGTTCCGGCCCACGGTTCCGGCAGGGGTGATCAGCTTGTCGGCGATGAAGGTCAGTTCGTGCCCGTCCGCGGTCGTGCCGGAAAAGAACGGTGCGGTGATCTGCTGATCGCGCAGGCGTTCCTGGATCTCGGTTTCGGCGAACGGGATCGAGGCCGTGGGATCGACCACGCGTGACAGCAGGAAAAGCGTGGACAGCAGGGCAAGTGCGGCAAGCGGAAGCATGACTTTGAGCCATGCCACGAGGCGCGAATAGGCGTCGCCCTGCATCGCCTATCCGAGACCGACGCGCAGGCAGTCGTGGATGTGCAACAGCCCCAGCGGCGTCCGGTTGTTCGCTCCGAGCACGAAAACGCAGGTGATCTTGCGTCCGTTCATGATGCCGACAGCCTTTTCCGCCAGATCGTCCGGCGCGATCACGGTCGGGTTGCGCGTCATGACATCCGCTGCCGTATGGTTCAGCAGCCCGTCCATGTGCCGGCGCAGGTCGCCGTCGGTGATGATGCCCGCAAGCGCGCCGTTCGCATCGGTCACGCCGACCACGCCGAACCCCTTGCGGCTGATCTCGATCAGCGCTTCGGACATCGGCGTGTCCTCGGAGACCAGCGGAAGCGCGGACCCGGTGTGCATCAGATCCTCGACCCGGCTCAGAATCGCGCCGAGCTTGCCGCCGGGGTGGAAAGACCGGAAGTGTTCGGGCGTGAACGCGCGGTGCTCCATCAGCGCCACGGCAAGCGCGTCGCCGAGCGCCAGGGTCATCGTGGTCGAGGTCGTCGGCACCACGCCGATACCGCAGGCCTCCTCGGCTTTCGGCAGCACCAGCGCGACGTCGGACTGGCGCAGCAATGTGCTGTCGGCGCGGCTGGCCACGCCGATCATCGGGATCGCGAACCGGCGCGTGTAGGCGATGACGTCGGCAAGTTCAGGCGTCTCGCCCGAGTTCGACAGGACGATCACCACGTCGCCCCGTCCCATCATGCCAAGATCGCCGTGGCTCGCCTCGCCCGGATGCACGAAATGGGCCGGCGTGCCGGTCGAGGCGAGGGTCGCCGCGATCTTGCGTGCGATGTGGCCCGACTTGCCCATCCCCGAGACGATCACGCGCCCGGTCGCAGCGAGGATCAGGTCAACGGCCTTGGCGAAGCTGTCGTCGAGCGACGCTTCCAGCTTGGCCAGCGCGTCCGCCTCGATGCGGACCACGCGCCGCGCGGTGTCGAGGAAGGTGTCGCTCATGAGTGTGCGAAGATGTCGGTTTCGGGCCAGCCGGCGAGGTCGAGCCGCGCCCGTGTCGGCAGGAAGTCGAAGCAGGATTGCGCGAGATCGGTCCGGCCTTCACGTTCCAGCATCGCATCAAGCGCATCGCGCAGACGGTGCAGATAGAGCACATCGGATGCGGCATAATCGAGCTGGGCGTCGGTCAGCGTTTCGGCGCCCCAGTCCGAGGATTGCTGCTGCTTGGAGATGTCGATGTTCAGAAGTTCCTGCAGCAGCTTGGCAAGCCCGTGCCGGTCGGTGAAGGTGCGCACGAGGCGGCTGGCGATCTTGGTGCAGTAGACCGGCTGCGCCAGAGCGCCGAAGGCGTGGTACATCGCGGCGATGTCGAAGCGCCCGAAGTGGAAGAGCTTCAGCACATCGGGGTTCTCGAGCAGGGCGCAGAGATTCGGCGCAGCGGTCTGACCGATCTCGATCTGTACGAGATGCGCGTCGCCGTCGCCCCCGGACAGCTGCACGACGCAAAGCCGGTCGCGATGCGGGTTCAGACCCATGGTTTCGCAGTCGATGGCCACGACCAGGCCGAGGTCGAGCCCGTCGGGCAGGTCGCGCTTGTAGAGATGATTTGTCATGGCTTCCTATAGCGTGCGGCTCTGACATGGGAAAGTGCGCGCACGGGATCAAGAGCGGGTCCGCCGACGCTGCAGCGTCGGGAACGGTGGGATCGGGCCATTAGGGCAGATCACGCAGCTCGTTGGTTGTCGCGGCCGACGCTGGGCCAAGGGCGCCACCCGCAGACGGACGGCCCGTCGCCGGGCCGCCCCCCTTGTCACGTCAGCCGTCGACCTTTACCCAGGCCGCATCGCGCGCCGACGAGCGTACGCAGGCGTCCACGAAGGCCACGCCCTTCAGCCCGTCCTGCACCGTGGGATAGATCACCGCGCCGTCCGGCTTGCCGCCGGACTGGTGCGCGACGATCGCCTCGGCGGCCTCGGTGTAGATGTTGGCGAACCCTTCGAGATAGCCTTCGGGATGCCCCGGCGGCACGCGGCTGACCCGGCCTGCCGCGGCATCTGATCCCGCGCCGTTCCGGGTAATCAGTCGCTTCGGTTCGCCGAAGGGCGTGACCCAGAGGTAGTTGGGGTTCTCCTGTTCCCATTCGAGACCGCCCTTGTCGCCGTAGACGCGCAGGCGCAACGCGTTCTCGTTGCCCGGCGCGACCTGGCTGCACCAGAGCATGCCGCGTGCGCCGCCCTTGAAGCGCATCAGAACATGGCCGTTGTCGTCGACCTGCCGTCCCGGGACGAAGGCCTGCAGATCAGCGGCGAGGCTCTCAAGTTCCAGCCCCGAGACGAAGCTCGCGAGGTTGTAGGCATGCGTGCCGATATCCCCGGTCGATCCGCCGGCACCCGAGCGCGCTGGGTCGGTGCGCCACTCGGCCTGCTTGATCTCGATCTGTTCGGTCAGCCAGTCCTGAGCGTATTCGACCTGCACCACCCGGATCGTGCCGAGATCGCCGTTGGCGACCATTTCGCGGGCCTGCCGCACCATCGGGTAACCGGTGTAATTGTGGGTCAGCACGAAGAGCGCATCGGAGCTTTCGGCGGCCTTCACGAGCTTCTTGGCATCCGCGAGCGTCGAGGTCAGCGGCTTGTCGCAGATCACATGGATGCCGCGTTTCAGGAACTCGCGCGCTGCCGTGTAATGCACATGGTTCGGGGTCACGATGGACACCGCCTCGATACCATTCTTCAGCCGGGCCTCGCGTATCGCCATCGCCTTGAAGTCGTCGTAGACCCGGTCCTCGGCCAGACCCAGCGCCTTTCCAGACGCCTGAGCGCGTTCCGGCGTCGACGACAACGCACCGGCGACCAGCTCGAACCGGTCGTCGATGCGCGATGCGATGCGATGCACCGCGCCGATGAAGGCGTCGTTGCCGCCGCCGACCATGCCGAGCCTGATCCGTCGACCCTGATCCGATTGTCCCTCGTTGGACATGATGTGTCTCCCTGTCTTGGTTCCGAGTGGGGCGCCGCAGGGACGCCCCCGCCGCGTCAGCCGATGCCCAGCATTTTGCGGTTGGCCGCCTCGTCGCTGCCGCCGTCGGCGAAGTCGTCGAAAGCGCGTTCGGTCACGCGGATGATGTGATCCTTGACGAATTGCGCGCCTTCGCGGGCCCCGTCCTCGGGATGCTTGAGGCAGCATTCCCACTCGACCACGGCCCAGCCGTCGAAATCGTTTGCCGCCATCTTCGAGAAGACCGCGCCGAAGTCGACCTGACCGTCACCGAGGCTGCGGAAACGCCCGGCCCGGTCGACCCAGGGTTGGTAGCCCGAGTAGACGCCCTGCCGGCCGGTCGGATTGAACTCGGCGTCCTTGACATGGAACATGCCGATGCGGTCCCGGTAGATGTCGATGTTGTCGAGGTAGTCGAGGCACTGCAGGACGTAGTGCGACGGGTCGTAGAGCATCTTGCAACGCGGGTGGTCGTTCACGCGCTCGAGGAACATCTCGAAGGTGACGCCGTCATGCAGGTCCTCCCCGGGATGGATCTCGTAGCAGATGTCGACGCCGTTCTCGTCCGCGTAATCGAGGATCGGCTTCCAGCGTTTCGCCAGCTCGTCGAAGGCGGTTTCGACCAGACCGGCGGGGCGCTGCGGCCAGGGATAGACGTAGGGCCATGCCAGCGCGCCGGAAAAGGACGCCTGCGCCGTGATCCCGAGGTTGTTCGACGCCTTGATCGCCTTCTTGACCTGATCGACCGCCCATTCCTGCCGGGCGGCGGGATTGCCGTGAACCGACGGATCGGCAAAGCCGTCGAAGGCCGTGTCGTAGGCTGGGTGGACGGCGACGAGCTGTCCTTGCAGGTGCGTCGACAGCTCGGTCACCTCGATGCCGTTCTCCGCTGCCTTGCCCTTGAATTCCTCGCAGTAATCCTTCGAGTCCGCAGCCTTTGCGAGGTCGATCAGGCGCGCGTCCCAGCTGGGCACCTGGACGCCCTTGTAGCCGCAGTCGGCGGCCCATTTGGTGATCGCGTCCCACGAGTTGAACGGCGCCTCGTCGCCGGCGAACTGCGCCAGAAACAGCGCCGGCCCCTTGATTGTCTTCATGTCTTCCTCCCTGTCATTCCGTGCCGCACGCGATGGTGCCGCTCTGGTGGCGCGATGGCGCCCGACGGGCGATGCTGCCACTGCCGGGATCCGGTCTGCCGTGATGCCCGCCGATGCCGCGCGCGGCACCGGGGCGTGGAGACCTGCCCGTCTGGAAGCGTATGCCGACCACCCGGACCGTCCCGCGCCCCAGAGCGTCGCGCGACATCGGGGTCAACCTGGAACGATGATGGCCAGACCTCGGTGAGACCGCAAGGGATCAGTGCGGCTCTGTGGATTTTTCTGCGCATGCGTTACTGCTGCAGGCACGGGATGCCGCGGGTCTTGCGATCCGTGATGCCTTGCATTGTCAGTGAGACCCGGCACCATGAGCGGGAAGGGGGAGACGCATGGGCGAACGTAGCAAGATGGAGGCGGGCGCATGGTACTGTTGCCTCGACCCTGAGCTCGACGCCCTTCGCGCGGACGCCCGGAGGGCGGTGCATGAACACAACACCCTCGCGCCCGACCGGCGCGGTGCGATCGGCCCCCCGGTTGCGTCGGCTGCTCGGCTCGGTCGGCGAGGTTTTCGTGGAGGCGCCGATCCATGTCGCCTACGGGATCAATCTGCATCTGCACGACGGGGTCTACATCAACGCCGGGTGCGCGATCCTCGACACCGCGCCGGTGGAAATCGGCGCGCGCACGATGCTGGGGCCGAATGTCCAGATCTACTGTGCAGAGCACCACAAGGACCGCCTATTGCGGGCACAGGGGCTTGAAAAGGCGCTACCGGTACGTATCGGCTCGGACGTCTGGATCGGCGGTGGCGCGATCATCATGCCGGGCGTCACCGTTGCGGACGGTGCCATCGTCGGGGCGGGCAGCGTGGTGACCCGCGACGTGCCGGAAGAGGCCACGGTGATGGGTGTCCCGGCGCGGGTGCGGCAGCCCTAGAGATCGCGCGCCCAGGTCTGCCCGATAAGATCATGGCCAAAGCTGTGATGGGCTTCTTCTTCGACCAGTTCGAAGCCGGCGGCGACGTAGATGCGCCGGGCCGAAACCAGCACGTCGTTGGTCCAGAGCACCATGCGCCGGTAGCCGCGGTCCTTTGCAAAGTGCAGGCATTCATCGACGAGCCGCCCGCCCAGTCCGCGTCCGCGCGCCGCCGGGTCCACATAAAGCAGGCGCAGTTTCGCGGTCGCTTCGTCGCCGCGCACCACGAACACCGATCCGACCACCTCGCCTGCCATTTCGGCGATCCAGCAGCGTTCGCAGTCGTGATCGAAGTCGCGCAGGAACTTTCCGAGGATCTCTGCCACCAAAGCCTCGAACTCATGATTCCAGCCGTATTCCTCGGCGTAGAACGCCGCCTGTTGTTGCAGGACCCGCCCCATGTCACCCGGTTCCGGATCACGAAGCGTGATCGGTGGCGGCTTGCCCGTATCGCCGAGATGGTGCCGGACGGTGCTCATGGCGTTCGCGACGGCGACACGTTGGGGCTCCGCGAGGGGCGCGAGCAGCGCCGAAATTTCCTGTCTCGACGCGGCGTCGAGCGTCTGGAACGCAAGGCGTCCCGCCTCGGTCAGACGCAGCTCCAGCCGCTTGGCGTTCCCGGGAGACGGGGCGCGCTGCAACAGGCCGTCACTCTCGAGGCTCGAGACAAGGCGGCTGATAAACCCGGTATCCATGCATAGACGCTCGGCCAGATCCCGTGCGGAAGGTGCGTCATTCGGCGCGGCATGGGCCAGCTCGTAGAGGATCCGCGCCTGCGGAAGGGAAAACTGCGATGCAAGAAGGTGCTCGTTCAGGGCACCCACGAGGCGGGTATGAAACCGGTTGAAAGCCCGGACCTCGTCGATCTGGTCGGCGCGGACGGATTCCGACTGCGGCATGCGGCATCCTCCTCAAGACATATGTTGACTAAGTCAACATACGAGGTGACGCGCGGTCGTGCAATCCAGTCGACCTCTCGATCACGTGACGGCGTGCAGAGTATTGCCGGTGGACATTCCCACCGCGCGAGGCCTCTACTGATGCCATGCACGTCGGAGGATGACATGCGACGACTTCTTCTCCTGCTGATCCTTGCTTCGCCGATTCTGGCAGCCGGCTGCGACACCGGTCCGAACGGATACGGTACCGCGCCACCGGGAACCTCGCAGGCCGCCTGGGATGCGCAAAAGGCGGCAGAGCGTGACGCGTACCGCGACTACATGCACGGCCCGCGCGGCGGCTCGCGCTAGGCGATCAGGACCGCGGCGGTTCGGTGGCCCAGCTGCGCACCTCGTCGAAGCTCGCATCGGTACGCCGTGCGATGCCGTCCCGCACGGCACGCCGGACGAGTGAACGATAGGTTTCGCGCGCAGCCCCGTAGCGCTGTGCCCGCCGTTTCCACCCCAACGTCTTGATCAGGCAGACCGGCCAGAACAGCACCGGCCCGGCCGCGGCGCGATAGACCATCAGCTGGTTGCGGTACATGTAATAGACCTTCCAGAGCGGCCGGATCGGGTGCTGGCCCATCTCCGAACCGACGGCATGTTCGAACTTGAGACCCGGATCGAAGGCGATCCGCACGCCGGCCTCGCACATCGCCAGAGAGTAAAGCGCGTCGTCGCCATAGATGAACAGGCTGCCGTCCGGAAAACCGGTCCGTTCGATCGCCGTGCGGGATACGAAGAGCCCGACAAACGAACCGCCGTCGACGTCGCGCGGCTCCGTCGCGGCATAGCCTTCGTCCTGGATGTGATACCCGTCCCGTCCGGCGACGAGCGAGCGCAGGAAGCCTCCGAGGCTGGCAAAGGGGTTGATCAGGGGCCGGTTCATCTCGCAGACCGTGCCGTCCGGCTGGTAGACCGCCGCAACCCAGGCGCCGTGGCTGTTGCGCGGACGGTCGAGAAAGGTGGCGATCGCGCCGGGGTAGGGGCGCGCATCGTCGTCCATCAGCAGAACCCAGTCGGCGGTACCGGCGTCGTGGACATGGCGCATCCCGGCTTCGAAACCGCCGGCGCCGCCGACGTTGCGCGGCAGGCTCAGAACTTCGAGCCTTTCGTCGCCGTGGGTGCGCAGCCACTCCGCCGTGCCATCGCTCGAGGCGTTGTCGACGACCAGAACGTGCGCGAGATTCGCGCTGTCGAGCAGCCGCGCCACAGTTTTCTTCAACTCCGCAAGGCGGTTGAAGGTCACGACAAGCGCCGTGACGCGCGGCGGGTTCGGTTCGGGCGCGGTCATCCCGGTCAGAGCGGCGCGCCCGAGAACACCGGCGGCGTGCCGCCGCTCTGCTTGGCGGCAAGCCAGGCTTGTGCCGTGTCGAGCGCCTCGCGGATGCAGACATCCATGTCGAGGTAGCGGTAGGTGGCGAGGCGCCCGAGGAAGGTCACGTTCTGCGTCGCCTCGGCGCGCGCCACGTATTCCGCCAGCAGCGCCTTCTCCTCGACAAGCCGGATCGGGTAGTAGGGAATGTCCGACGGCCCGCAAAGCCGCGAGTATTCATGCGTTATCAGCGTGCGGTCGTGATCTTCCCAGGGCGCGAAATGCTTGTGCTCGGTGATGCGCGTGTAGGGCACCTCGGCATCGCCGTAGTTCATCACCGGGCAGCCCTGGTAATCGCCCTCGCGCCGGCTGTGTTCGAAGTCGAGCGTCCGGTAGCCGAGCCGTCCCAGTTCGTGACCGAAGTAGCCGTCGAGCGGACCCGAGTAGAAGACATGCGTGTCGCTGCCGACGGCGGCCTTGTCGAACTGCGTGTTCAGCCTGACCGTAATCGCGGGATGGTCGAGCATCGCCGCGACCATCGGCGTGTACCCGTCCTCGGGGATGCCCTGGAAGGGATGCGCGAAATAGCTGTCGTCGTAGGTGAACCGCAGCGGCAGGCGCTTGAGGATCGAGGCCGGAAGCTCGCGCGGGGAACAGCCCCACTGCTTTTCGGTGTAGCCCTTGAAGAAGGCGCCGTATATGTCCGGACCGACCATCGACAGGGCCTGTTCCTCGAAGCTCGCCGGATCCGCGATGTCATGCGCGGCCTCGGCGACGAAAGCTCGGGCCTCTTCGGGGCGGAAGCTACGTCCGAAGAACTGGTTGATGGTCAGCAGGTTGATCGGCATCGAGAAGACGCGGTCACCGACCGTCGTCATCACCCGGTGGCGGTATTCCCGGAAGGTCGTGAAGCGGTTGACATACTCCCAGACCTCGGCGTCGCCGGTGTGAAATATGTGGGGGCCGTAAACATGCAGCATGACGCCGGTTTCGGCATCGCGCGTGGTGTGGCAGTTGCCGGCGACGTGATCGCGCGCCTCGATCACCGTCACTTCCTGCCCGGCCTCGGCAAGCTGGCGTGCGGTGACGGCGCCCGAAAGACCCGCGCCGACGATCAGAACGTTCNTGTCCCCCGGTATCCATGCCTCGTTGCGCGCCTGTATTGTCAAAAACGCCGCCGAACGCAATTCGATATCAGACCCCCGCACAACCCGTGGCGCCAGCGCACCAGGAGAGGGGGTTTCAGCGCAGGCGTTTCTCGGTTTCGGGGTCAAAGAAAAGCGCGTCGGAGGGATCGAATCCGACCTGTACCGCGGTGCCTTCGGGCAGCATCGCGTCGTCGCGTGATTCCACGATCAGCCGCTCGCCCTGCGGCGTGTTGAGGTAGTCGTAGGACACGCCCCCGAGGCGTTCGCGCAGGTCGAGCGTGATATCCGAAGGCCCGGCGGTGACGTTCAGGTGCTGCGGACGCAGCCCGACGAGGACTTTTCCCTTCGTTGGCAGCGCGACGCTGGTGTCGATAACCGTGTCGCCAAGCGCCGGAATGCGCACGCGCCCCTCCTCGACCACGCCGTCGAGGAAATTCATGCTGGGCGAGCCGATGAACCCGGCCACGAAGCGGTTGTCGGGGTCGGCGTAGAGGTCCATCGGGCTGCCCACCTGTTCGATGTTGCCGGCGCGCAGCACGACGATCTTGTCGGCCAGGGTCATCGCCTCGACCTGGTCGTGGGTGACGTAGATCATCGTCGCGCCGATTTCCTTGTGCAGGCGCGCGATCTCCACCCGCATGTCGACGCGCAGCTCGGCGTCGAGGTTCGAGAGCGGCTCGTCGAAGAGAAACACCTCGGGCCCGCGCACGATGGCGCGGCCGATGGCGACGCGCTGGCGCTGGCCGCCCGAGAGCGCCTTGGGTTTGCGGTCGAGATACTCGTCGAGCTTCAGGATACGGCTCGCCTCGGCCACCTTGGCCCGGATCTCGTCCTTCGCATGGCCGTTCATGCGCAGCCCGAACCCCATGTTCTCGGCCACGGTCATGTGCGGGTAGAGCGCGTACGTCTGGAACACCATCGCCACGCCGCGCTCTGCCGGATCGAGGTTGGTCACGTCGCGCTGACCGATCCGGATCGCGCCGGACGTGGTCTGTTCGAGCCCCGCGACCATGCGCAGGAGCGTCGATTTCCCGCAGCCGGACGGGCCGACGAACACGCAGAAATCACCGTCCTCGATATTGAGATTGACACCGTGGATCACCTCCACCGGTCCGAACTTCTTCACCACGTTGCTCAGCGTGACTCCGGTCATTGGGTCCTCCCAGTCATGTTCTTTCTGGAAAGCGCCAGCTTTCCGCGTCTTCAGCGATCCGTGCCGCGGTCTCCAGAAGCAGCGCGGCCTTTTCGTCGAGCTGCGCCAGCGTCGCGCGGGCAACCGTCGTGGTCAGAGATATCGCGCCAAGCGGGCGGTGGGTCCGGCTGAGGACCGGAACCGCGCAGCAGATGATCCCGAGTTCGTGCTCCTCGCGATCGAGCGCGTAGCCGAGCTCTCGGATCCCCGCGAGTTCGGCGCGCAGGGCGTCCTCGCTGGTGATCGTGTGCTTGGTGTGACGGTAGAAGCTTTGCGCCTTGAGCGCCTCCGCAAGGCCTTCATCATCGAGAAAGGCCAGCATCGCCTTGCCCACGCCGGTGCAATAGGCCGGGCCGACCTTGCCCGCCTGTGCGAACATCTCGATCGGCCGCGCGGCGTTGCGCTTGTCGACGTAGAGCACCTGGCCTCGGTCGAGCTGGGCGAGGTGGATCGTCTCGCCGGTCGCGGCCGACAGAGCGTCTACGTGCGGACGCGCCAGCGGAGCCAGCGAGCTTTGCGCCCACGCGCTGTGCGCAAGGCGCACGAGGCGCACGCCCAGCGCGTAGGTGCCGGTCTGCGGATCGTGGCGAAGCATCTGCTGGCGGGTCAGGGTTTGCACGAGGCGGTAGAGCGTCGCCTTGGGGTAGCGCGAAGTTTCCAGAAGATCGGAAAAGCGGATAGGTTCGCCGCGCTCGGCCACCGTCTCGAGCACGGCCAGCGCCTTGCCGACGGTCCCTTCGGGCTGACCTTCCGCTGTCATGCCGCCTCCCCCGATGCGAATCTGTTGACAGCCCAGACTGTACCGAACATATTTCCCATTATTCAAGACCAAGTTTCAATAGTTGGAACCAAGGGAGGACATCATGTTCCACTACAAGACGGGCGTCGCCGCCCTGACCGTCGCGCTGCTCGCGACGACCTCGGCGCTGGCGCAGGACAAGCGCGTCGTGAAGTACAACGCGGACTACGATCCCGCGCCGCTGGCGGCGATGGAAGAGGTTATCGCGAAGTTCGAGGCCGAGAACCCGGACATCGACATCCAGCTGAACAACTTCGACCACGAAGGCTACAAGACGGCGATCCGCAACTTTCTGACCGCCGACGCGCCGGACCTTGCCAACTGGTATGCCGGCAACCGGATGGCGCCCTTCGTGAACTCCGGCCAGTTCATGGACGTCTCGGACGTCTGGGAAGAGAACGGGCTGAAGGAATCGCTCGGCTCGGCGCTGGCGTCGATGACCATCGACGACAAGCAGTGGGGCGTACCCTACACCTATTACCAGTGGGGCATCTACTACAACAAGGAGGCCTACGAGGCCGCCGGCGTCGAGGTTCCCGGCCCCGAGGGCGTGAGCTGGGAGCAGTTCATCGCCAACTGCGAGAAGTTCGCGGCGGCCGAGATCGACTGCATCACCACCGGCACCAAGGCGCTGTGGCCGGGGGCGGGCATCTTCGACTACCTCAACCTGCGCACCAACGGTTACGAGTTCCACATGGACCTGACCGCGGGCGAGGTGGAATGGACCGATGACCGTGTGCGCGCGACCTTCGCGGAATGGGCCAAGATCCAGCCCTACATCACCAAGAACCACGCGGCGATCGACTGGCAGGATGCCGCAGCATTGCTGGTGCAAGGCAAGGCCGCCAATTACGTGATGGGCAACTTCGCCGTGGCCGTCTTCAAGGAAGGCGGGATGACCGACGAGACCCTCGGTTTCATGGGCTTCCCGGAAATTACCGCGGGCGTGCCGCGTGCCGAGGAAGCGCCGACCGACACGGTCCACATCCCGTCAGGTGCGACGAACGTCGAGGACGCCAAGAAGTTCCTGGCCTACCTCGCGACGGCGGAAGCGCAGACCACGATCAACGCGGCCATGGGCCAGCTGCCGATCAACAAGGACTCGACCGTGGCCGACGATCCGTTCCTGCAGGCGGGCTTCGAGATGCTGTCGACGGCCGATGGCGGCATCGCGCAGTTCTTCGACCGTGACGCCCCGGCCGAGATGGCCAAGGCCGGCATGGAAGGTTTCCAGGAGTTCATGGTCCGGCCCGAGAACCTCGACCAGATCCTCGAGCGCCTCGAGAAGATCCGCGGCCGCGTCTACTGACGCCAAAACTTTCGGGGCATCCCTGTCGGGGTGCCCCATTTCCGGCCTGACCGAGGGGGATCGATATGGCGACATCCGCGTGGAAAGCCAACCAGAGGCGGCTTGCGCCCTGGTTGTTCCTGGCGCCCGGACTGATCATGTTCGCGGTCTACGTCGTGATCCCAATCTTCCAGAGCATGTGGATCAGCTTCTACGACTGGGACGGCCTGGGCGAGAAGGTGTGGATCGGCACCGAGAATTACGTCGAACTGATGGACGACGACGCGTTCTACACCTCGCTCAAGAACAACGTCATCTGGCTCGTCCTCTACATGCTGTCGGTGCCCGCGGGGCTGCTGATCGCGATCTTCCTCAACCAGACGATCACCGGGATGCGGCTCTACAAGTCGCTCTTCTTCTTTCCCTTCGTCATTTCGCAGGTCGTTGTCGGCCTGATCTTCTCGTGGTTCTACGCACCCGACTTCGGCCTGCTTTACAAGCTGATCGAGATCGTCACCGGCAGCGGCGTCGCGATCCTTGCCGACGACCGCTACGTGACCTACGGCATCATCGCCGCAGGCCTCTGGCCGCAGATCGCCTACGTGATGATCCTTTACCTCACCGGGCTCAACAACGTCTCGCCAGACCAGATCGAGGCCGCGCGGCTCGACGGGGCCAAGGGCTGGCGCATGCTCTGGCATGTCGTGCTGCCGCAACTGCGTCCTGCGACCTTCATCGCCATCGTCGTCACCGTGATCGGCGCGCTTCGTTCCTTCGACCTCGTCTCGGTCATGACCGACGGCGGCCCTTACGGGTCGAGCCGCGTGCTGTCCTTCTACATGTACGAGCAGGCGCTCAGTGAATACGGCTACCGCATGGGCTATGGCGCGGCCATCGCCGTGGTGCTCTTCGCCATCATGATGATCTTCATCTCGGGCTTCATCTGGAAGATGTGGCGCGACGAGCGGGAGGGGCACTGATGTCCGGAAACTTCCGCGAAGCGGTCAACGCCACCTGCCGCGAAATGCCCGGGGCCGAGGTCTCGGATCCCTGGGGGGGCGGGCATGACGCCTGGAAGGTCGGCGGCAAGATGTTTGCCTGCATCGGCGCGGCCACGCCCGGTGTGTCGGTCAAGACCGCCGATATCGAGACCGCGACCATGCTGATCGACGCCGGTGTCGGCATCAAGGCGCCCTATTTTCACCGCAGCTGGATTCTGCTGCCCGAGGATTGCGACCCGGACGAGCTGACGCACCGTCTTTGCGCTTCTTACGACATCGTTCGCGCGGGGCTCACGAAAAAGGCGCAGGCCGCGCTGCCGGCCAGAGACGAGAGCTGAGCCATGTTTCCAAGACCGATCGAACAGACCTCCGTCGGCACGCAGCGGTTCTACAAGATCGCCGTGCCGGTGGCCCTGGTTCTCTGGCTGTTGCCGCTTCTGGGCGTGGCGCTGACCTCGGTGCGCCCGGCCTCGGACCTCGCACAAGGCAACTATTTCGGGATGCCTTCGGCGCTAGCGTTCTCGAATTACATCGAGGTTTTCGCCAATTCGCCGATGGCGCAGTACATGCTGAACTCGTTCAA
The DNA here is from genome assembly GCF_033436665.1 of Roseobacter sp. FCG-D35. Classification (NCBI taxonomy): domain Bacteria; kingdom Pseudomonadati; phylum Pseudomonadota; class Alphaproteobacteria; order Rhodobacterales; family Roseobacteraceae; genus Roseobacter; species Roseobacter sp. FCG-D35. The sequence goes on along the minus strand of NZ_JAWQFO010000003.1, from coordinate 7,343 downwards.
GGTCACGATCCCCACCGTGATCGGCGCCGTGGCCCTGTCCTGCATGACGGGCTTCGCGCTGGCGATCTACGGCTTTCGGGCGAACTTGCTTGTGTTCTTCATGTTCGTCGCCGGGAACTTCGTGCCGTTCCAGATCCTGATGGTGCCGGTGCGCGACCTGACGCTCAGTCTGGGAATGTACAACACCTGGTATGGGCTGGCGCTCTTTCACACCGCCTTCCAGACCGGGTTCTGCACGCTCTTCATGCGCAACTTCATCAAGGCGCTGCCCTACGAGTTGATCGAGGCCGCGCGTGTCGAAGGCGTGAGCGAGGTCCGCATCTTCTGGTACGTCGTGCTGCCGCTGATGCGGCCTGCAATCGCGGCGCTGAGCGTGCTGATCTTCACTTTCATCTGGAACGACTTTTTCTGGGCGACGGTGCTGTCGAACTCACCCGACTCGCAGCCGATCACCGCCGGTCTTTCGTCGCTCAACGGCCAGTGGATCGCGCAATGGCATCTCGTCAGCGCAGGCTCGATCCTCGCCGCAGTGCCGCCGGTCCTGATCTTCTTCCTGATGCAGCGCCACTTCATCGCCGGCCTCACGATGGGAGCCGTGAAGTGATCCGAAGCTGGCGGATCGACGGAAAAGGCCAGACCCTCGTCCTTGCCTCTGCCGAGGACCGCCTGCCGTGCGTCGCCTACTGGGGCGCGTCGCTGCCCGAGTCGGAAGATCTCGGCGCGATCTTCGCGGCGCAGGACCTGGACGTGACCGGGGGCATGCTCGACGCGAACCCCGAGCTTTCGATCTGCCCGGAGGCGGCGCGCAGCTTTCCCGGCCAGCCGGGTCTGGTTCTGCGGGATGGAGCCGGAGCCCCGGTGCTGCCGAGCTTCCGCCATGTCGGTGACGATAAGGACGGCGACGGCCTGACGCTCGACTACCGGGACGACACCGCCGGGCTGGCATATCGAGCGCGGTTTCACATCAATCCGGCAACCGGACTCATCGAAGCCTCGGCCACGCTCGAATGCGACGCGCCCGTTCGCGTGGAATGGTTCGCGGCCCCGGTCTTTCCAGGCCCGCAGCTGTGCGACGAGATGATCGACTTTTCCGGTCGTTGGTGCGGCGAGTTCCAGCTAGAACGCACGCCTTGGCGCGCAGGGATACGCGCACGCGACAATCGCACGGGGCGCACGGGGCACGAGCATTTCCCGGGCCTGATCCTGCCCGGACGCAGTGCGACGAATACCGCCGGCGAGGCGCATGCTTTCCACTATGGCTGGTCTGGCGGCCACGGCATGATCGCCGAAGAGCTGCCGGACGGGCGGCGCCAGGTCCAGTTCGGACACGCCCGCGACACCCAAAGCCTTCCCGGCACCCGCTTCGAGACTGCCACGCTTTTCGTGGCGTTCTCGGACGCCGGGCTGAACGGCTGCGCCACCGCCTTCCAGCGGCACGTCCGCGACCGGATCGTGACCCCGGCCCGGCCCGACACGCCCAGACCGGTACATTACAATTGCTGGGAGGCCATCTATTTCGACCATGACGTCGACGAACTGAAGAAGATTGCGGAACAGGCGGCGGACCTTGGCGCCGAACGCTTCGTGCTCGACGACGGCTGGTTCGGCAGGCGCGACGACGATACCACCTCGCTGGGCGACTGGACAGTGGATCCGCGCAAGTATCCCGACGGGCTTACGCCGCTGATCGACCATGTGCTGGCGCGGGGCATGAGCTTCGGCATCTGGTTCGAACCCGAGATGGTCAGCCGCGACAGCGATCTCTGCCGCGCGCATCCCGACTGGGTCCTCGGCGCCGACAACCAGATCCCCGGACGGCAGCAGATGGTGCTCGACATGGCCCGAGAGGACGTGCGCGCGCATCTTTTCGACGCGATCTCGGCAATCCTGTCGAACCATGCCGTCGACTACGTAAAATGGGACCACAACCGTGTGCTACCGACACCGGACGCGGCGCAGACGCTCGGCACCTATGCCCTTCTCGACCGGCTGCGCGACGCCTTCCCGCAGGTCGAGATCGAAAGCTGCGCCTCGGGCGGCGGCCGGATCGACCTCGGCATCCTGCAGCGCACCGGGCGGGTCTGGCTGTCGGACAGCAACGACGCGCTGGAACGGCTGCGCATCCAGCATGACGCCGCGCTGTTCCTGCCGCTTGCGATCACCGGCAGCCACGTCGGCCCGCGCACCTGCCACACCTCGGGCCGGGTGTTCGACATCCGGTTCCGGGCCTGGGTCGCGGCGCAACGCCACATGGGATTCGAGATGGATCCGCGCGAACTGACCGACCACGAAGCCGAGGTTCTGAGGCGGGTGACCGGCTGGTGGAAGGACAACCGCGACTGGCTGGTGCGCGCCGACATCCTGCGGCTCGACAGTGCCGATCCGGCCGTCATCGCCGAGCAGCACCTTGCCGAGGACGGTGCGCGGTTCGTCGTTTTCGCCGGAAAGGCCGCGACTTCGGACCAGATCCTGCCGCGCCCGTTGCGGCTCGACCGGCTGCAGTCGGACGCGATCTATCGTGTCGAGCTTGCCAACCGCGCGGATGCGCCGCGCCTGTCGCGCGGAGATCAGGTGCTGAAATCCGGACCTCTCGAGCTTAGCGGACGCTTCCTGATGCAACACGGGCTGGCCCTGCCGTGGAGCTTCCCCGACACCATATGGGTGATGGAAGGGCAACGCATATGACCGCCGATCAGAGCCGACCCGACTGGATCGCCGTTGACTGGGGCACATCGCACCTGCGCCTGTGGCGCATGAGCGCGGCGGGAGACATCCTGCAACGCATCGATTCCGACAAGGGCATGGGGCGGCTGTCGCAGCAGGAGTTCGAGCCGGTGCTGCTCGATCTTCTCGCGCCGGACCTCGGTGCCGACCGACCATTGACCGTGATCTGCTGCGGCATGGTGGGATCGCGGCAGGGCTGGGCCGAAGCCCGCTATCGTGCGGTGCCCTGCAAGCCGCCGGGCCTTGCCGAGGCGACTGTGCCTGACGCCGATCCGCGGCTGCGCGTCTTTCTTCTGCCGGGTCTCAGCCAGGCAAGTCCCGCCGATGTGATGCGCGGCGAGGAGACGCAGATCGCGGGCTTCCTGTTTTCCGAACCCAAATTCGACGGCGTACTCTGCCTGCCGGGAACGCATTGCAAATGGGTGCATATCAGCGCCGGCGAAGTGGTCAGCTTCCGCACCTTCATGACCGGCGAGATGTTCGAGCTGCTGTCGACGCAATCGGTGCTGCGCCACTCGGTGAGCTCCTCGGGCTTCGATGCAGAGGCTTTTTCCGAAGCGGTCGACCGCACCCTGTCGCACCCGCAGGCGCTCGCCGGCGATCTCTTTGCCCTGCGCGCCGAAACGCTGCTCGCCGGGCTCGGGGCCGAGGCCGCGCGGGCGCGGCTGTCTGGGCTTCTGATCGGTGCCGAACTCGGCGGCGCGCGCCCTTACTGGCTGGGTCGCGACGTGGTCGTCCTCGGCGAAAGCGGGGTCGCCGCCGCCTACGCGCGGGCGCTCGAATCGCAAGGCGCCGCACCGCGCACGGTCGATCCCGAGACCATGACCCTCGGCGGTCTGCGCGCCGCCTATGCGCAAATGGAGACATCAGCCACATGAGCCGCGACATCATCGCGATCCTCCGGGGCATCCGCCCCGACGAAGCCGAGGAGATCACCGAGACCCTTATCGCGTCGGGCGTCGACCGCATCGAGGTCCCGTTGAACTCGCCCGAGCCGTTCGACAGCATAGCGCGCATGATCGCGCGCGCCGGTGACCGGGCGCTGATCGGCGCCGGAACGGTGCTGACGGTCGAGGACGTCGCGGCGCTGGCCGGGATCGGCGCCGGGATGGTGGTCTCGCCGGACTGCAACCCGGCGGTCATATCGGCCACGAAAGACGCGGGCATGTTGTCCTTTCCCGGGGTCTTCACGGCAACCGAATGCTTTTCGGCCCTGCGTGCCGGGGCGGACGGCCTCAAGTTCTTTCCGGCAGACCGGCTTGGCGCGGGTGGCCTGAAGGGGCTGCGCGCCGTGTTGCCGCCCGAAACCCGCAGCTTCGCCGTCGGCGGCGTCGGTCCGGCCGATTTCGCTGAATGGCAGGCCGCCGGGGTCACCGGCTTCGGCATCGGCTCGGCGATTTACCGGCCCGGGATGAGTGCAGCCGAAGTCGCAGACCGCGCCAGCGAGATCGTCGCGGCCTACGACGCCGCCTTTACTGCCTGATCCGGCCCGAACCTGAACCACAGAGCACCCCACATGACCGACCTCAAGCGCACGCTCGGCGTCTGCTATTACCCCGAACACTGGCCCGAGGAACAATGGGCAGAGGACGCGCGCCGGATGGTCGAGACCGGCCTGACCTGGGTGCGCATCGGCGAATTCGCCTGGGCGCGGATCGAACCCGAGCCGGGCCGCTTCGACTGGGGATGGCTCGACCGCGCCATCGAGACGCTGGGGGCCGCCGGGCTCCGGGTCGTGCTGGGAACGCCCACGGCCACGCCGCCCAGATGGGTGCTCGACCGACATCCCGACATGCTCGCCGTCGATGCGAATGGACGCCCGCGCAAGTTCGGATCGCGCCGGCACTACTGCTTCAGCCACCGCGGCTATCTCGAGGAGTGCCGCCGGATCGTCACCGCCCTCGCCGAACGCTATGGACGCAACCCGCAGCTCGGCGCCTGGCAAACCGACAACGAGTATGGCTGCCATGACACGACGCTGTCCTACTCTGACGCCGCGCGCCAGGCGTTCCGCGACTGGCTTCGGGCGCGCTATGCGGCACCCTCCGGCAATGGCGGCGATGTCGGCGCGCTCAACCGGGCCTGGGGCAACGTCTTCTGGTCGATGGATTACGCCGATTTCGATGAGATCGACCTGCCGAACCTGACCGTGACCGAACCGAACCCGGCCCATAGCCACGCCTTCCTGCGGTTTTCGTCGGATCAGGTAGTGCGCTTCAACCGCGCGCAGGCCGACATCATCCGCGCCCATTCGGATGCGCCGATTGCGCACAACTACATGGGCCGAGTCACCGAGTTCGACCACTTCGACGTCGGCGCGGATCTCGAGATCGCCTCCTGGGACAGCTACCCGCTGGGGTTTCTCGAGGATCGGGTCGGGGCCAGCGATGCCGAAAAACGCCACTTTGCCCGGCAGGGGGACCCGGACTTCCAAGCCTTCCACCACGATCTCTACCGCGCCGTCGGGCGCGGGCGCTGGTGGATCATGGAGCAACAACCCGGACCGGTGAACTGGGCGCCCTATAACCCCGCGCCGCTGCCGGGGATGGTCCGGCTCTGGACCTGGGAGGCTTTCGCGCACGGGGCCGAGGCGGTCTGCTATTTCCGCTGGCGCCAGGCGCCGTTCGCGCAGGAGCAGATGCACGCGGGCCTGCTGCGCCCGGACAGTGCCGAGGCCCCGGCTTTGGCCGAGGCGCGCCACGTCTCGGAGGAACTTGCGGATGCCAAGGAGGTTTCGGTGCCGCGCGCACCCGTGGCGCTGATCTTCGACTATGCCGCCGAGTGGGCCTGGAAGGTGCAGCCGCACGGGCACGGCCTGAGCTATTTTGCCCTCGTCTTCGAGCACTATCGTGCGCTGCGACGCGCAGGGCTGTCGATCGACATCCTGCCGCCCGATGTCCGCGACGTCTCGGGCTACCGTGCGGTATTTGCGCCGGGGCTGATGCACATGCCCGACGTCTTGAAGGAAACGCTGACCGCCGGCGGATGTGAGTTGGTGCTCGGCCCGCGCAGCGGCGCCCGCGATGCCGATTTCGCCATCCCGCGGCCTCTGCCCCCGGCGATCCCCGGACTCGACATCGCCGTCGCGCGCGTCGAAAGCCTGCGCCCCGACATGCCGGTGGCGGTCGCGGGCGGCGGTCATCTGACTCGCTACGTCGAAGATCTGGAAGGTTCGGCCGAGGTCGTATTGGCCACCGAGGACGGCGCCGCCGCCGCCGTGCGCGCCGCGCGCACGACATATGTCGCGGGCTGGGCCGACGCGGAGTTGCTTGACCGACTGGTGCGCGACATCGCCGACCGGGCGGACATCGCGATCGTGGATCTGCCCCCGGGGCTTCGGATCCGGGACACCGCGACGGAACGCTTCTGGTTCAACTACAACCCGCATCCCGTCGACGGGCCGGCTGGCCGGATCGCTCCGGCCGGGGTCTACCGCGAGACGTTTTGACGATCGGCGCGGACGCGCCCGGTCATGCGGGATTATTTTCGTAGTAGTCGTGGGTTTGGCGGATGCCTTCGAGGAAGGGTGTGACGCGGTCTCCGAGCAGGACGCGGACGTCTTTGGGGTTGGCGATGACGTCGCGGGGTTCGGTGGCGAGCAGGTCGGTGGCGGGGATCTTCTCGTAGGCGAGCGGCCGGCCGGTGGCCTCCTCGATGGCCTGCACCACGTCCATCAGGGTCGTCGAGCGCCCGGCGCCGAGCATGTTCACGGGGGCGGTTTCCTCGCCCGAGGCGAGCTTGCGCGCCAGCGTGGCGATGCCGTAGCCGACGTCGCCGGCGTAGATGAAGTCACGGCTCTGGCCGCCGTCGCCGTTGATGAAGACGCGGTCCCCGGCGATGGCGGCGCGGGTGAAGGCGTGGATGGCGCTTTTCTTGTTGTCCGAGAAGCGCCCGTAGACATTGGTCAGGCGCACCACGCGGAAGGTGCCGCCGCGCAGCGCGACGAGCTTTTCGAGGATCATCTCCTCGGCCGCCTTGGTCGCGCCGTAGAAGTTCTTGGGGCAGTAGGGGCTGTCGACGCCGACCTCGAAGCTGCCGTCGAAGAGCGCGCCGGCGGTCGAGACCAGGATGAAACGGTCGCCCGGGCGCACCGCCTGCATCACGAAGCGCGCCGGCTCGGCGATGTTGGCGTCGATGAAGTCGAGCGGGCGGTCCTTCGATTCCGCCACCCGGGTCTCGCCGGCGAGGAACACGAAGACGCGCCCGCCGGCGGGGGGTTCGGCCTGCTCGAGGAACTCCAGCGCCCCGGCGCTGTCGTAGTCGCCGAGATGGGCCGGCAGGTCGAGGCTCTCGTGTCCGGGGGCGGGGTTCGACAGGTTGTCCACGACCATCGGCGCGAGATGCGCGAACTCGGGGTCGCGGGCCACCGCATCGAGGATGTTGCGCCCGACGAAGCCGAAGCCGCCGACGAGGATGAGGGAGCTCGAATTTCTCAAGGACCGGCCTTTCTGCGGAAGGGTTTGCGGCTTTCTAGGGACAAAGCGGCGGGATTTCAAACGCGGTTTTGCGCCGCTCCTGGTGCGCTGGCGCCACGGGTTGTGCGGGGGTCCGATATCGAATTGCGTTCGGCGGCGTTTTTGACAATACAGGCGCGCAACGAGGCATGGATACCGGGGGAC
>NZ_JAWQFO010000025.1:0-608 GCF_033436665.1 Roseobacter sp. FCG-D35 | reverse complement strand
CAGGTCGGACACGGGATGATCCATCATCGCCTGTTCCAGCATGCGCAGCATCAGCGCTTCGACGATGGGGTCGTGAAACATCTGCTCGTGCAGCCTGCCGAAATCATTAGGTAACTCAAAGTCGGCCTGCTCACGAAAGCGGTCCAGGGCAATTCTATTGACTGCTAGGGAGATAAACCGATGGCGATCATCCAACTCGTAATAGGCTGCGGTGTTCGCAGGCGCCATGAATATCGAACCGGGCGAAATGCGCGTGTCGAACTCTACGCCTTCGAAGCGCGTCTTGAGCCTCGCGCCGCCTCGGAGGATCAGTTGGATGTGAAATTCCGGCATGGCTGGATCAGGAAAGGCACCCGCGGGCTGATCCATGACCGCCAGAGTATGCGGACTGCTTTTGCCGGCATGAAGCGTTTCCACGAACGGCGCCCATTCTCCGTCCGCCCAGAACTCGGCAAAGGAGCCGAACTGCCTCTGCGAAGCTTCACCCATTGATCTGAGCCCTGAACTTGCCCGGCGTCGTCCCGACTTTCTCGCGAAACACGTCGGTCATGTGGCTCTGGGATGAGAACCCGGCAGCGATGGCGACTTCGGCGAGCGGCATCGCCTTG
>NZ_JAWQFO010000024.1:0-746 GCF_033436665.1 Roseobacter sp. FCG-D35 | reverse complement strand
TGGCTCGGTTGAAACCGTATTTTCCCAAGAGCCATGGCAAGCCGCGTGTCGATGATCGGCGGGTACTGAGTGGGATTATCTTCATCAATCGCAATGGCTTAAGATGGTCGGATGCTCCAAGGGAGTACGGCTCACCCAAGACTCTGTACAACCGCTGGAAACGATGGAGCGACAAGGGCGTGTTTGCCCGGATCATGGAAGGGCTGGCCGCCGAGCACTCCGAACACAAGGCGATCATGATCGACGCAACCTATCTGAAGGCACATCGCACGGCATCCAGCCTGCGGTTGAAAAAGGGGGGCGCGGACGTCTGATCGGGCGCACCAAGGGCGGCATGAACACCAAATTGCACGCCGTAACGGACGCCTCTGGTCGTCCCATCCGGTTCTTCATGACCGCCGGTCAGGTCAGTGATTACACGGGCGCCAGGGCTCTCCTGAGCAGCTTGCCAGCCGCCGATTGGATGATCGCTGATCGCGGATATGATGCAGACTGGTTCCGGGATGCCTTGAAAGACAAAGGGATACGGCCATGCATCCCCGGCCGGAAGTCTCGCGACAAGCCGGTGCGATACGACAAACGCAGATACAAGCGCCGCAATCGCATCGAGATCATGTTCGGTCGTTTGAAGGATTGGCGCCGCGTCGCAACCCGCTACGACAGATGTCCAAAGGTGTTCCTATCAGCCATCGCGCTCGCCGCCGCAGTCATATTCTGGCTCTGAAAATCAATGAGTCTGGAGCCTA
>NZ_JAWQFO010000023.1:0-1004 GCF_033436665.1 Roseobacter sp. FCG-D35 | reverse complement strand
GGTCCCCGATGGAGAGGCCGCGCGCCCGCTGTCGGACCATGACATCGCCAAGGTTGCGCGCATCATCGACGAGCGTCTCGAAGACAATCTCAACATCGCGGACCTTGCGCGGGCCACTTCGCTCTCCGACTGGCACTTCGCGCGCGCCTTCAAGCAGTCGACCGGTCTCAGCCCGCATCAATACGTGCTGCGCCGCCGGATCATCCGGGCGAAGGACCTGCTGAGGAACAACGCGATGCCGCTGGCAGAAGTCGCCATCGCAGCTGGGTTCTCCTCGCAGAGCCACATGACCGACGTGTTCCGCGAGAAGGTCGGGACGACGCCCGGCAAGTTCAGGGCCCAGATCAATGGGTGAAGCTTCGCAGAGGCAGTTCGGCTCCTTTGCCGAGTTCTGGGCGGACGGCGAATGGGCGCCGTTCGTGGAAACGCTGCATCCCGGAAAGAACAGTCCGCACACTTTGGCGGTACATCAACAGCCAGCGGGAGCATTCCCAGACCCTCCGATGGACGAGTTCCTTCTCATGGTCATAACAAAAGGAAACAGGCACGTCGCAACCCAATACGGCGGGACTCGATTCGAAACCAAGCTGTCTCCGGGACTGATCTTTCTAGCGCCGCCGAACACCGAGACAAACTACGAAGTCCACGGCCCCCACAGAATGGTTTCTCTGGCTATAAACACGCGGGCGATGGATCGATTTCGCGAGCAGGCCGACTTCGAGTTGCCCAGCGATTTCGGCAGGCTGCACGAGCAAACCTTTCACGACCCGATCGTGGAAACCTTGATGCTGCGCATGCTAGAACAGGCGATGATGGATCATCCCGTGTCCGACCTGTTCCTCGACCAGGCGACGAACACAATCCTCACGAGCCTGCTTTGCCGCAGCGGCATGATGGTCCCCGATGGTGAGGCCCCGCATCCGCTGTCGGACCAGGACATCGCCAAGGTTGCGCGCATCATCGATGAACGTCTCGAAGACAATCTCAACATCGCCGATCTGGCG
>NZ_JAWQFO010000022.1:0-1174 GCF_033436665.1 Roseobacter sp. FCG-D35 | reverse complement strand
GTGCGGCCTTTGGGCTACCGGGATGACGGTTTCTGGTGCTGGTGGGCGGTATCCGAGCGCGCTGTGTGGCCGTTTGGCGTTGTAGTGCCGGCGCCAGTTTTCGATGATGATCTGGGCTTCGCGGAGCGTGTAGAAGATCTCGCCGTTGAGCAGTTCGTCCCTCATCCGCCCGTTGAAGCTCTCGCAGTATCCGTTCTCCCAGGGTGAGCCTGGTTCGATGTAGGCGGTCGCGGCGCCAACAGCGGCGATCCAGTCCCTGACCGTCTGGGCCACGAACTCCGGGCCGTTGTCGGAGCGGACAAAGGCTGGCACGCCGCGCAGGATGAACAGATCACTCAGAGCATCGATGACGTCGGTCGAGTTCAGCTTTCGCTTCACCCTGATCGCCAGGCATTCGCGGCTGAACTCGTCGAGGATGTTCAGGGTCCGGAAGGCCTTGCCGTCGTCCGTCCGACAATGAACGAAGTCATAGCTCCAAACGTGGTTTCGATACTCTGGCCGCAGCCTTATGCAGGAGCCGTCGTTCAGCCAGAGCCGCCCTTTCTTTGGTTGCTTTGCGGGCACTTTCAGCCCCTCCCGTCGCCATAGCCTCTCGACGCGGCCGTCGCTGACTTGCCAGCCCGCATCTCTCAGCAGGGCCGCGATCCGCCGGTAGCCGTACCGACCATACTGGCGAGCCAGTTCGATCATGTCGGACACGAGCCGCTCTTCGTCCGCCCGTCCTTTCGGCAGATGTCGCTGTGTGGTTCGGTGCTGGCCGAGCACGCGACAGACCCGGCGCTCTGACACCGCTATCCGGGTGCGGACATGATCAATGCAGGCTCGGCGACGGGAAGGGCTCAGAAGTTTCCCCGTGCCGCCTCCGTGAGGATGAGCTTGTCGAGCGTCAGGTCTGACACCGCCTTCCTCAGCCGCTCATTCTCTTTCTGGAGCCGCTTCAGCTCCTTCAATTGGTCGGTTCCCATACCCCCGTACTGTCGCCTCCAGCGGTAGTACGTCTGCTCCGTAATGCGCACCTCTCGGATCGCATCCACCCGCGCCATGCCTTGCCCGACAAGTACCTCAACCTGGCGCAGCTTCGTGACAATCTCTTCCGGCTTGTGTCGCTTGTTCCCCATTCCTGGTCCTCCGTTTCCTAACCATAGCGGTGGACCAATTCAGATGGGGAGGCTCA
>NZ_JAWQFO010000021.1:0-1187 GCF_033436665.1 Roseobacter sp. FCG-D35 | reverse complement strand
ATGGCCAAGGCAAAGTTTGAACGCACGAAACCGCACGTGAACATCGGGACGATCGGTCACGTTGACCACGGCAAGACGACGCTGACGGCGGCGATCACGAAGTACTTCGGCGACTTCCGTGCGTATGACCAGATCGACGGGGCTCCGGAGGAGAAGGCGCGCGGGATCACGATCTCGACGGCGCACGTGGAATACGAGACCGACGCGCGCCACTACGCGCATGTCGACTGCCCGGGCCACGCCGACTACGTCAAGAACATGATCACCGGTGCGGCGCAGATGGACGGCGCGATCCTGGTTGTGAACGCGGCCGACGGCCCGATGCCGCAGACGCGCGAGCACATCCTGCTGGGCCGCCAGGTCGGCATCCCGGCGATCGTGGTCTACATGAACAAGGTCGACCAGGTCGACGACGAGGAGCTGCTGGAGCTCGTCGAGATGGAAGTGCGCGAGCTGCTGTCCTCCTACGAGTACCCGGGCGACGACATTCCGATCGTCAAGGGCTCGGCGCTGGCGGCGATGGAAGGCCGTGACGAGGCGATCGGCGAGAACTCGATCCGCGAGCTGATGGCGGCGGTCGACGAGTACATCCCGACGCCCGAGCGCGCCGTGGACCAGCCGTTCCTGATGCCGGTCGAGGACGTGTTCTCGATCTCGGGCCGCGGCACCGTGGTGACGGGTCGCGTCGAGCGCGGCGTGATCAACGTCGGCGACGAGATCGAGATCGTGGGCATCCGCGACACCAAGAAGACGACCTGCACGGGCGTCGAGATGTTCCGCAAGCTGCTGGATCGCGGCGAGGCGGGCGACAACATCGGCGCGCTGCTGCGCGGCGTGGAGCGTGACGGCGTCGAGCGCGGCCAGGTGCTGTGCAAGCCCGGCTCGGTCACCCCGCACACCGAGTTCGAGGCCGAGGCCTACATCCTGACCAAGGAAGAGGGTGGCCGTCACACGCCGTTCTTCGCCAACTACCGTCCGCAGTTCTACTTCCGCACGACGGACGTGACCGGCACGGTGAAACTGAACGAAGGCACCGAGATGGTGATGCCGGGCGACAACGTGAGCTTCGGCGTCGAGCTGATCGCCCCGATCGCCATGGAGCAGGGCCTGCGCTTCGCCATCCGCGAAGGCGGCCGCACCGTCGGCGCCGGCGTCGTCTCCAAGATCACCAAGTAAGCCCGCGGGCT
>NZ_JAWQFO010000020.1:0-1248 GCF_033436665.1 Roseobacter sp. FCG-D35 | reverse complement strand
GGCTGAACTACCGCCATGTTGAGACGCAGGGGATCTTGGTGGTGTCGCAGCGGGTGCTGTAGGTTTTCGCGATGTCGCGGACCTCGCGGAGGATGCCGTCGGCGCTTTCGAGCTTGATGGGTTCGAGGCCCATGCCGAGGAAGCGGTCGTTGGCGACGAAAAGATCGTTCTCGGCGGCCTCGTTGCGCGGGTTGTCGAGATAGGCGATCTCGGCGCCCATCATGTCGTGGATCATCTGCGCCAGATCGCGCACCCGGTGGGTCTCGGTCATCTGGTTGAGGATGTTGACGCGCTCGCCGGACTGCGGCGGGTTCTCGAGTGCCAGCTCGATGCAGCGGCAGGTGTCCTGGATGTGGATGAAGGCGCGGGTCTGTCCGCCGGTGCCGTGCACCGTCATCGGGTAGTCGATCGCGGCCTGCATGATGAAGCGGTTGAGCACCGTGCCGTAGTCGCCGTCGTAGTCGAAGCGGTTGATCAGGCGCTCGTCCATGCGGGTCTCGTCGGTCTGGGTGCCCCAGACGATGCCCTGGTGCAGGTCGGTGATCTTGACCCCGTCGTTCTTGTTGTAGAAGGCGAACAGCAGCTGATCCTGGCTTTTCGTCATGTGGTAGATCGAGCCGGGGTTGGTCGGGTAGAGGATCTCCTGCTCGGTCTCGCCCTCGGGCGTGTCGACCTTCACCTTGAGATACCCTTCGGGGATCTTCATGCCGGCGGTGCCGTAGCCGTAGACGCCCATCGTGCCGAGGTGGATCAGGTGCACGTCCTGGCCCGATTCCACGATCGCGGCGAGCACGTCGTTGGTGGCGTTGATGTTGTTGGAGACGGTGTAGCGCTTGTGCGCGCTCGACTTCATCGAGTAGGGCGCGGCGCGCTGCTCGGCGAAGTGGATGATGGCGTCGGGCTTCTCGTCCTGGATCAGCGTCAGCAGGCGGTGGTAATGCTCGCCCACGGTGAAGTTGTGGAACTTGATCTCCTGGCCGGTCAGCTCCTTCCAGACCCGCAGGCGCTCGCCCACGGGCCGGATCGGCGTCAGGCTGTCGACCTCGAGCTCGAGATCGATGCCGCGCCGGCTGAGGTTGTCGACGATGATCACCTCGTGCCCGCGCCGCGACAGGTAAAGCGCGTTGGGCCAGCCGCAGAACCCGTCGCCGCCCAGAATGATGACCTTCATTGCCCCGTGTCCCCCGGTATCCATGCCTCGTTGCGCGCCTGTATTGTCAAAAACGCCGCCGAACGCAATTCGATATC